>NZ_JAQWTM010000074.1 GCF_029242675.1 Flavobacterium sp. | reverse complement strand
TAATATAAATGCTCACTATCTTGATCCTGACACCCAATCCAAACATATGGGAGAAACTAGAGAAACTAGAATTAAAGAATTTCATTCGTTTAATACTATTCCGGTTTTAGGACTAAGAGAAGGTAGTTGGTTAGAGGTTAAAGGAAACAAAATTATCCTTAAGGGAAGTTTAAAGGCACGACTATTTAAACAAAACGAACTAGCAATTGAAATCGAGAATGAAACGGATCTTAGCGATCTAAAATAAAAAAAGCCGAAACATATAGATGTTTCGGCTTTTTTAAAAGAGCGAAAGACGAGGCTCGAACTCGCGACAACCAGCTTGGAAGGCTGGAGCTCTACCAACTGAGCTACTTTCGCATTACGAGTGCAAATATAGAGAATAACTTTTGTTAGAAACAAGTTTTATTTCCAAAAATTTGCGAAAAAATTTCAAACGCTACTTAACCTTTTTAAAATTAAAACGTTAGAAAATAATAATTTTCAAACCATTTATAGTCCAACAAATGATACCCTAAAAAATCCCTCTTGTGAAGACTGAATTAAAAAGCATTTTCACTGTCAGAGTCAACAATCCTGTTGCCTCTATATGTTTTACAGTTTATGAAATAAGTCTTGACGCTACCTTGTAAGTCGAAGACGGATAATAAATAAACAAACAAGACTTATCTTTGATCGTGCTTATAATTTTTTCAGTTAAAGCCAATGGAATAGCTGGACAACCTAAACTACGTCCCAATCTTTTATTGTTGTGAATAAACGATTCCGACACATAATCAGCACCATGAATAACTACGGCGCGATCTCTCGCGTTACTATTAATTCCTTTTTCTAGTCCGTCTAGCTTAAGAGAGGTTCCGTGCTTGCCTCTATAAATTTCGCCAGTGGCATAAAAACCAAGACTACTTTTAAATGATTCCGACACATTAGAGAAGCTAGAAGCAAATTCATCGCCTGTATTACGACCGTGAGCCACTAAAGAATTTATTAAAACTTCATTTGAATCTAGGTCAATAACCCAAAGACGCTTAACATTTGAAGACAAACTAAAATCAATCAAAGTCAAAATGTTTTTTGTAATCAATCCTTTTTCTTTGAGTTTGGTAAAACCTTTAAGTGCTTCCATGAAACCTTCCCTGCTTGGCATGGCTAAATCATTAGCTTGTAATTTATTATAGGTTGTCTCCTCTAAACTAATAGCGGCTACATTTTCATTTTTGGCAAGAAGTTTTAGGGTACTTGTTTCAACCTTGCTATTTGCGCAGTCATTGGAAAACAAGGTGAAAAAGAAAAACAATACAGTAGGAAGTATTTGGTAAGTCATTGATTTATATTAAATTAAATTTTTATTTGGGGTCGTAAAAATAGTAAAACTGATCAAAGAAAAAAAATAGCAAGCCAATTTATTACAGTTTTAACTTTTAAATAGTCTTTTAACTACAAAAATATATATCACAAATGTTGTTTATTCTGTTAATTATCTTATTTTTGCTTGCCATTAACCAACCAATATGACCAAATTTAACTCCATTTTTACAATAATATTATGCTTTTTTTGCACTATTACTTATTGTCAGAAAAAAACTCTTATTGCACAAGCCACCAACAACAGCATCAGTATTGACGGGCGAATTAATGAACCTGCTTGGGAAAACAATAGCAATATCGCAACTGATTTTGTGATGTTTGAACCCGATAATGGAAGACCTATTAGTCAAGAAAAAAGAACCGAGGTAAAAGTACTTTACAACGATGATGCTATTTACATTTCGGCTATTATGTACGATAATGAGCCCAAAAAAATTCAAAAAGAAATAACCCAAAGAGACGTTTTTGGTGTATCAGATCATTTTTCTGTCAACATCAATGGATTTAATGATGGTCAGCAAGATTACCGTTTTTATGTTAGTGCTGCTGGAGTTCAAATGGATTGTATTGCAACAGAAGATGGTGAAGACTTTTCTTGGGACGCCATTTGGGATAGTGAAGTAACCATTACTGATTTTGGATGGGTAGTTGAAATGAAAATTCCATACGCTGCCTTACGATTTTCAAATGCACAGAGCCAAACCTGGGGTCTGAATTTCACAAGAGAAATAAAGAGAGATGTTCAAAAGTACACTTGGAATTACGTTGACAATAAAATTGGAGCGGTTATCACACAAGCAGGAATCTTAAAAGGAATTGAAAATATCAAACCTCCTACTCGACTCTTTTTTATCCCGTATGTTTCCGGTTACTACCAAGAAGATGATTTTGAATCAGACAGAACTTTCAAAGCAGGTTTGGATATAAAGTACGGTATAAATGATTCGTTTACACTCGATGCCATTTTGGTCCCTGATTTTGGACAAACTAAGTTTGATAATGCCATTTTGAACTTAGAGCCTTTCGAACAACGATTTGATGAAAACCGACCTTTTTTTACTGAGGGAACGAATTTATTTAACATTGGAAACATCTTTTATTCGAGAAGAATTGGTGGCGCACCGATTACTGATAAAGATCAGTTTGAAGAATCTCTTCCTGCAGACGAAACGCTCTCTAATTTTTCGACTTCTGTAGATTTAATAAATGCTGTTAAAGTATCAGGCCGAACAGAAAAAGGCTTAGGAATTGGTTTTTTGAATGCCGTAACTGAAAAAACATATGCTACAATCGACAACTCAACTACCAATACAAGTCGTAAAGAAGTAATCGAACCTTTGGCTAACTACAATGTGCTTGTACTTGACCAACGATTTAGACAAAACTCGTCAGTATCGTTCGTCAATACCAATGTTTCTCGTAATGGTAGTTTTAGAGATGCTAATGTATCAGCGCTAGTATTTGATTTGAGCACTAAAGCCAATACTTACAACTTATATGGTGATTTTAAATACAGTACAATCAATGACCTTCAAGATTACAATGGGTACAAGACCTCAATAAATTTCGCAAAAACAAGTGGAAAATACCGCTATACATTAACAGGGAGATACACCTCAGAAAATTATGATGATAACGACTTAGGAATTAACTTCTATACTAATTTTTATAATTTCTATTCTAACATTAGCTATCGAATTTTAAAACCGACTAAAGTATTTAACACTTTTAGATTCTTTAATGAATTCAGCGTTCTATACGATAATACAACAAACAAATTACAAGAAGGATATTACAAAGCAACCTTCAAGGCTACCACTATACGCAATCATTACTATGAACTAGCCTTAAATTTCAAACCCTTCAATTCCTATGATTTTTATGACCCTCGAGTTTATGGTCGCTACCTCGAAGTTCCTCGTAGCGTAGATGGCTACTTGGGAGTTGAGTTTAACCGAAATAGCGCCTTCACTTTTGACTTCACTCCTAGTTTTGCGATTTTCGATCAAAAGGGTCGAGCAAACTATGGCATCGCTATTGGTCCTAAATACCGTGTAAATGAAAGATTCTCTATTATGTACATATTAGATTACTTACACAAAACAAATGATATCGGTTTTGCAGGATTTCAAAACTCCGATGTGATCATTGGAAGAAGAGATCGAGCAATATTTCAAAATGATTTGGTCGCTAAATATGCCATTAACAATAAAATGACTTTAAATTTAACTGCAAGATATTATTGGTCTTACTCAGATGTAAAAGAATTTTACACCTTGCAAAATAACGGCGAGATAATAAGTAACCCAAGCTACACCTTAAATAAAAACAGAAATTTCAATTCGTGGAATTTTGATTTAGCTTACTCTTGGTGGTTCGCCCCTGGTAGTGAAATGTCTGTCTTGTATCGTAATTATTCTCAAGAAGGAACCAATGTAGTGGAGCGCAATTTAAAAACAAATCTAAAAAATGTTTTTGATGCTAACTTAACCAATATCATATCCGTACGGTTTCGTTATTACTTAGATTACAACATGGTGAAAAATAAATTTTAATTTGCCTCGTTAAACTGTAACATATTGTTTTTTTACTAGTCTATTATAATGCAGGTTTTATTTACAATTAAACCTGTTAGGTATTAATAAAACAAATAAAAAATTTGTTACAGCTAGCAGTCTTATGAAGAATTTCTTACCACTTTTTCTCTTATTCCTTTCCTTTTTTGGCTACAGCCAAAAGAAAGTCTTACAAACTAAACTTACCGTAGACAATATTACGATCGACGGGAAATTTGATGAGAAAGCGTGGGAAACAGCAGCTGCAGCTACAGATTTTATAATGTTTCAACCTGATAATGGAACACCAATCCCTGAGGGCCGAAAAACCATCGTTAAAGTACTTTACGACAATGATGCTATTTACTTAGCCGCTTTGTTGTATGACGAAGATCCAAGCAAAATCATGAAAGAAATCTCTGCCCGAGATGATTTTGGAGCTTCAGATGTATTTGGGGTTTTTATCAACGGATTTAATGACGGACAACAGGATTTTCAATTTTTTGTAAATGCTGCTGACGGACAAGCTGACTGTATCACTACCGACACTAATGGAGAAGATTACTCTTGGGATGCGGTTTGGAAAAGTAAAGCCATTATGACCGAATTTGGTTGGGCGGTAGAAATGCGCATTCCATATGCAGCTTTACGTTTCTCAGCTGAAAAAAAGCAAACTTGGGGTCTGAATTTTTTCAGAGAAGTAAGAAGAGATCGTTTTAAATACTCTTGGAATTTTATCGATTCTAAACTAGGAACTTTTACACAACAAACTGGTCAATTAGTTGGAATTGAAAATATCACAACTCCTACACGTCTATTCTTACTGCCCTATTCATCATACTATGTAAATGCAAATAGCCAGCAAAAAACCAATGGAACAATTAAAGGCGGTCTAGATGTTAAATACGGTATAAATGACGCGTTTACCTTAGATGCAATCCTAGTTCCCGATTTTGGTCAAACTAAATTTGACGATCAAATACTTAACCTTGGGCCATTTGAACAGCAATTTAACGAAAATAGATCTTTTTTCACTGAAGGAACCGACCTCTTTAGTAAGGGAGACCTTTTGTACTCTCGAAGAATTGGTGGTAAACCAGTAAGCAAGCCTAAACCAAGCACTAATGAAACAGTGATCGATTACCCTTCAACAGTAAACTTGATTAACGCTCTAAAAGTTTCAGGACGTACTAAAGACGGTTTAGGTATTGGTATTCTAAACGCTGTGACCGAAAGAACCTATGCAACCATAGAGAACAAAAACACCTTAGAAACCAGGAGAGAGGAATTAGAACCCCTTTCTAATTACAGTGTAATAGTACTTGACCAGCGCTTCAGGAAAAATTCAGCAGTCTCTTTTATTAACACTAATGTTACCCGAAATGGTAGCTTTAGAGATGCCAATGTATCTGCTTTAGTTTGGGATTTAAATACTAAACAAAATACCTATAACTTGTCTGGAGACTTTAAGTATAGCTTTGTAAATGACATTGAAAATAAAAAAGGAATCAATTCACAATTAAATTTCGCTGAAACCTCAGGAAAGTACCGGTACAGTGTAGGTGCTGATATTACAACCAAAGATTATGATAACAATGACTTGGGGATTAATTTTGAAACTAATTATTACAGCTTTTATGGTAATACAAGTTATCGAATTTTAAACCCTACAAAATTATTCAACTCCTTTAGCACTAATATGAATGTGTATACTCAGTTTCAAAAAGAAACCGGAAAACTACAAGGAAATAGCTTGAATTTTAATGTAAACATGAATACTAAAAAAAATGACTATTTTGGTATCAGTTTAAACGCAAATCCTTTAGAATCCTACGATTTTTATGAACCAAGGGCTGCCGGAAGATACGTAATTAATCCAAGAAGAGTGGGCGGATCAGTGACATTATCCTCAAATTACAACAAAAAATTTGCTTTAGATGTAAGTCCTAATTTCTCGGTATTCGACCAAGCCGGCCGAAATGCCTACGGTTTTTATATAGCGCCTAGATATCGTTTTAACGATAGACTCGCTGTTAATTATAGCTTTAATTTTTCAAGAAGAAATAACAATAAGGGATATAATGAACCTCTATCTATTCAAGCAAATGATATCATATTTGCCAATAGAAATGTGGTAACTTATGGTAATTCCATTTCAGGTAAGTACTCTATCAATAGCCAAATGACTTTTAATTTATCAGTTCGCCAATATTGGTCTTACGCCGAAAACAAAAACTATTTGACATTAAACCAAGACGGTAGTTTTAGAGACTATCCTAGTTCAATACAAAATAATAACTCTAGTTTCTATTCTTGGAATACTGATTTATCATACAATTGGTGGTTTGCACCTGGCAGTCAAGTTTCAATCCTTTATAGAAACAATGCTGCTAATTTTGATCGTGACATCAACAAGGATTTAGGTCGAAACATAACAGATTTATTAAATAATAGCGCACTTAACCATACACTTTCTATTAGTGTGCGTTATTTTATAGACTATAACGGCATTAAAAACATGTTTTAAAATACATTAATTTTAAATTTAGCTCCTGTTTTTGAAACTATTATCATTTAATCTTAGGCTTCATTTAAGATTGGATAATAGTGATTTAGAAACCTTGGGACCTTTTTATAAATACTTTATCTTTGTTTAAAACTAAAACAAATGAACAAAAAAGTAATTTTAATGATACTAGATGGATGGGGTAAATCTCCGGATCCTAAAGTTTCAGCAATAGACAATGCGAATGTCCCTTTTATAAAAAGCCTCTACAACAATTATCCTAGTGCACAGTTAAGAACAGATGGATTACATGTAGGATTACCAGAAGGGCAAATGGGAAATAGCGAAGTAGGCCACATGAATCTGGGTGCAGGTCGAATTGTTTACCAAGACTTAGCCAAAATTAATTTGGCTGTTGCCAACAACACTTTAGCGCAAGAGCAAGTTTTAAAAGATGCTTTTCAATATGCCAAGGACAAACATAAAAAAGTTCATTTTTTAGGACTAGTTTCTGATGGTGGAGTTCACTCTCACACCTCGCATCTACGAGGATTGATCGATGCTACGCAATCATATGGTCTAGAAAAAGTTTACATTCATGCCTTTACTGATGGACGCGATGTAGACCCAAAATCAGGAAAAAAATACA
Organism: Flavobacterium sp.; assembly: GCF_029242675.1. Taxonomy (GTDB): domain Bacteria; phylum Bacteroidota; class Bacteroidia; order Flavobacteriales; family Flavobacteriaceae; genus Flavobacterium. The sequence goes on along the minus strand of NZ_JAQWTM010000074.1, from coordinate 9,103 downwards.
TTCAGGATTTACAAAATTACATAGCAAACACCTCAGTAAAAATAGCTTCAGTTGTAGGACGCTACTATGCAATGGATCGTGATAAACGATGGGAACGCGTAAAGCTTGCCTATGATTTACTGGTAAATGGTCAAGGAAATCCTAGTAGAAACCTTATCAATAGCATTGAAGAAAGTTATCAAAACGAAGTTACAGATGAGTTCATTCATCCGATTCTAGCTGTAGATTTTACAGACAAACCATTAGCTACTATTACCGAAGATGATGTTGTGATTTTCTTTAATTTCAGAACCGATAGAGGACGTGAATTAACCGAAGCCCTTTCACAGCAAGACTTTCACGAGCAAAACATGCATAAACTAAACTTGTATTATGTAACGCTCACGAACTATGACGAAACTTATAAAAATGTGAAAGTGGTTTACAACAAAGATAATATCACCGAAACATTAGGAGAAGTATTGGAGAAAGCAAGAAAAAAGCAAATCCGTATTGCTGAGACTGAAAAATATCCGCATGTTACCTTTTTCTTTTCGGGTGGTCGGGAAGAGCCTTTTATTGGAGAAAGCCGCATTTTAAAAAACTCTCCAAAGGTAGCCACTTATGATTTACAACCAGAGATGAGTGCCTTTGAATTGACTGCTGCTTTGTGTCCTGAACTGGAAAAAGGAGACGTTGATTTTGTCTGTCTTAACTTTGCTAACGGTGATATGGTAGGCCATACCGGAATGATGGATGCGGCTATAAAAGCATGTGAGGCGGTAGATATTTGTGTACAAAAAGTAATTACTACAGCATTAGCAAATGATTATACAACATTAGTAATTGCTGACCATGGTAATTGTGAAACCATGATAAATCCTGATGGAAGCCCCAATACGGCGCACACAACGAACCCTGCACCTTTTATTTTAGTCGACCAAGATCAAATTATGGTTCATGACGGAGTCCTAGGCGATATCGCACCAACAATTTTACAATTAATGGGTGTAGAAAAACCTACAGTCATGACAGGAAACTCTTTAATCTAACTGGTAAAATTCTGTTTAGAACAAGCGAGAAACAATTATTGTTTCTCGCTTTTTTTATAATTAAAAGTTAAAATTTCAAAACTAATAGTATTACTATTATCTTTGCACTAAACAAGATTAACTAGTACATTACTACTTATTCAAAACAACAAATCAAAAGCCTTACAAACAACACTATTACATGAAAAAAATTTCGCTATTCCTAACCCTATTCCTTTTAGTTCTGCCAGCACAAGCTCAAAACAATACAGACAAAATTGGTGCATGGTATATGTACTTTTACAATGCTAAATTTAAAAATAGCCAGTTTGGTATTCAGGGTGATGTTCAATATCGAAATTGGAATACTTTGGGAGATCTAGAACAATTATTAGTACGATCAGGTCTAACCTACAAACCCAATAATACTGATGTCACGCTTACGCTAGGAGTTGCTCATATCACAACCGGCGTTATTGGCGAGAGTAATCAAACGACCTCAGAAACAAGAATTTATCAAGAAGCTTTATTGCCTCTAAAAGTGGGTAAACGACTGTATTTTAACCATCGATTTAGGTATGAGCAACGATTTGTAGAAAATCAAGATTTTAGAAGTCGATTCAGATATAACCTCTTTCTAAACATTCCTCTTAATAAAACAACTCTCTCGAAGAACGCAGTTTATATTGCATTATACAATGAGATTTTTATCAATGGAGAAAAAAATATTGGCGATGGAAGGACCGTAACTGTTTTTGACCGAAATCGTTTTTATACTGGTGTAGGATATGGATTAACAGATAAATTACGATTGCAAATGGGATTCATGAATCAATCTACTGAAAATGCAGGTAAAGATCAAATTCAACTGAGCCTACATCATACTTTTTAAAAAACAACTAACTTAAATTCGCTCAAAATGAAAAACATATTCCTTCAAAGTTTTATATTTACACTGTTATGTACAGGAAGTCTACAAGCACAAATAGATACTGATATTTCAAATCCAGCAGCTGTAAAACGTTTAGATTTAACCAATAACAAAGTTGATATTTCAACAATCGACTTCTCTAAATTTATCAATCTAGAATACCTTAGTTTAAAAAACGATCACCTAACAGTGCTCCCAAAAGAGTTGTTTTTACTTAAAAACTTAAAAACTTTGGACTTAAGTGGGAACGACTTAAAAGTCTTACCAAAAGAGTTTTCAAAGCTTAAAAAACTTGAAGCGCTATATCTTAATGATGAAAATAGCATGGATTTAACTGCATCACTTACTGTTCTTGCAAAACTTCCTAAATTGAAATCATTATTTTTAGAGAATGATAATATTACTTTTATTCCAAAAGAAATGTTTAAACTTCAAAATTTAGAATATTTGAGTTTACGCAAAAATGAATTAAAAGAAATTCCTACAAACATGAATTCACTTTCTCATTTAAAGAGTTTAGATTTGAACGAAAATAATATAGCTCCTGATAGTATTGAACTTAAAAACCTTAATTTTGGTTTCAAAATAAATTTCTAAAATGATTGATATTCCAACTAATATAAAAATTCAAATTCCTGAAAAGATTTTTGTTAAAGATCCTGAAACATCCGTTCTAGGAAAAAAAATAATAAAAGAGAGTATTATTTTAATAGACGAAATAGGTTTTGATACTTTTACTTTTAAAAAATTAGGGGAACGCATCGGCTCTAATGAAAGCTCCATTTACCGTTATTTTGAGAATAAGCATAAACTTTTAGTTTACCTCTGTTCTTGGTATTGGAGCTGGATCGAATATCGAATGGTATTCAAATTAACGAATATCGAGGATCCAATAGAACGACTAAAACGTGCCATTACCATCGTCACTGAAAAAATCTTAGATGATGAACGTACGGCGCATGTAAACGAAAAACAATTAAATAAAATTGTAATCATTGAGTTCACCAAAACACTGTATACTAAAGAGGTTGACGAGGAAAATAAAGAAGGTTATTTCATCATTTACAAGCGATTAATAAACCGCATTGTAGCCATCGTACATGAGATTAATCCCAATTATCCTTTTGCCAAAAGTTTAATTTCGACTATTGTGAAAGGATCTTTGCACCAACATTTTTTAAAAGACCACCTCTCAACAATTACTGATTGCGATGACTCCGTTTCTCCTACTGATTTTTTCTTGGAACTCATCGACACAATAGTAGTTAAAAAGGCTTAAGGAGTCAGTCACAAAAAACAACAATACATAATTAACACACAACATATGAAACCTTTAAAACGATTTTATAATTTGCTCGAATTAGATAAGAAAGACGTGTATCAATTGTTTTTCTATGGAATCTTATCTGGACTTATAAGTTTATCATTACCCTTAGGTATCCAAGCAATTACTAACTTTATTCAATCCGGAAGAGCAAGTGCTTCATGGATTGTTTTAATTGTTTTGGTTGTTTTTGGAGTTGCCCTCGTAGGTGTTCTCGCCTTGATGCAATTGCGTATTATGGAGAACTTACAGCAAAAAATATTCATTCGCTCCTCATTTGAATTTGCTGTTCGTTTACCAAAGATCAAATTTGAAGAATATTACAATACCTACCCACCGGAATTAGCAAACCGTTTTTTTGATACCCTGATGATTCAAAAAGGAACAGCAAAATTATTAATCGATTTTTCGGCGGCAATCCTTCAAATTATATTCGGTATTATTTTACTATCGTTATACCACAATTATTTCATCTTTTTTGGAATGTTACTGTTGCTACTTTTATACTTTATCTTTAGGTTCTCATACAATCCAGGACTCGAAACCAGTATGAAAGAGTCAAAGTACAAATACAAAGTTGCTGGCTGGCTGCAAGAAATTGCACGTAATAACTTTAGTTTTAGAAATAATTTACATCATGATTACGCTTTAAGTAAAAATGATGCATTAGTGTCTGATTACTTAAGTTATCGAGAACAGCATTTTTCTATTATAAAAAATCAGTTTAGTCAGCTAATTGTCTTTAAAATAATTATTACAGCAAGTTTATTATCTATCGGTGGTTACTTAGTGCTTTCGCAGCAAATGAATATTGGACAATTTGTAGCGGCTGAAATCATCATTTTGTTGGTAATCAATTCTGTTGAGAAAATCGTTATTGGACTTGAAACTTTGTATGATGTCTTGACCTCTGTAGAAAAAATTGGTTTAATAACTGATATGAAATTAGAAGAGGAATTCCCTGTTGATTACGACAACTGCTATACTTCAATAGCCTTAGAAGTAGAGAAAATTAATTTTAAATTCCCCGATTCAAAAACTAAAACCCTAAATAACATCTCTTTACACGTTAATCAAGGAGAACGCATTTTTATTGAAGGACCAAACGGCTCTGGAAAAACAACTATGATTCGAGTTTTATCCGGCTTAATACAACCCTTAAATGGTTCTATTTCTATTAATGACAATAGCTTTAAAAAGATTAATTTGAATCAGTTTCGTTCACAAATAGAAAGTATTATCTACGGAGAAACGCCCTTCGAAGGGACTGTTTTGGAGAATATCACCTTCAAAACGAAAACCGTGACTGATGAAACACTAAAATGGGCGATTGAAGGGATGCAATTAAAAGAATTTATCATGACATTGCCTAAAGGTCTTGAAACCCCCTTATTCCCGGAAGGAAAACAACTGTCGTCATCTAATGCCCAAAAAATATTATTAGCGAGAAGTATTGTTAGTAAACCTAAAATTTTATTCTACGAAGACCCTACTGATCATATGGACGACCCAATTGCGAACCAAATCATCGATTTTATTACTGCTAAGGAACACAATTGGACCATTATTGTCTCTTCTAAAAATCCGTACTGGAAGACCAAATGCTCAAGACATATTACTATGCAAAAAGGAGAAATTATTTTAGACCAAAAAATATAATTTATGTTAAATATATCTGACAACAATAAACATGCATCCGCACACTTGGATCGGTTTAAAACAGTAAAAGGCTTAGAATCTAGACCCTATTATAAAATATTAAACCGACTGATAACTATAATAGCGGTCATTGCATTGGTAACATTATTTTTACCTTGGACACAAAACATTAACGGAAAAGGTGCGGTTACGACTATAAAACCCAACCAGCGCCCACAATCCATTCAAAGTGTGATTTCCGGCCGAATAGAAAAATGGTATGTACAAGAAGGTGACTATGTAAAAAAAGGAGACACCATCTTATTCATTTCAGAAATAAAGGAGGACTACATGGATCCTAATTTAGTTCAAAATACTAAAAACCAATTAGATGCTAAAAGTCAAGCTTTAAATTCATACAGTTCTAAATACGGCGCCTTAGAGAGTCAAATTGCGTCTATCCAAAGTGAAAAAAGTCTAAAGCTACAGCAAGCTGAAAACAAATTAAAACAAGCTCGCTTCAAAATAAAAAGTGATTCGATTGATTTAGTAGCTGTAAAAACACAACTAAAAATTGCCAATACGCAGTTCAATCGTGCGGTTCAATTGAACAATGAAGGCCTTAAAGCGCTAACGGATGTCGAGGAAAAGCGATTAAAGCAACAAGAAGTTGAAGCTAAAATTATAACACAAGAAAACAAATTATTAACCACTCAAAATGAATTACTTAACGCAAAAGTAGAATTAAACCGCATTGTAGCTGAATACAACGAAAAGGTCGCAAAAGCCGAGAGTGATCAGTTTACCGCCTTAAGCAATCAATATGATACGGAAGCGCAAGTAAACAAACTAAAAAATCAATATGCGAATTATAGTATTCGTAACGGGATGTATTACATTAAGGCTGCACAAAATGGTTACATCAACCGTGCACTGCAAGCAGGTATAGGCGAAACAATCAAGGAAGGAACTCCAATTGCGACTATTATGCCATCTGAATACGATATTGCCGTAGAGACTTTTGTCAATCCGTTGGACTTACCATTGATTTCAAAAGGAGCAAAAATGAGAATTTGGTTTGATGGTTGGCCAACGATTGTTTTTTCAGGATGGCCTGATATGTCTTACGGAACCTTTGGAGGCCGAATAATTGCCGTTGAAAAATTCATAAGCGACAATGGAAAATTCAGAGTTTTAATCGCACCCGATCCCGAAGAAGCACCATGGCCAAAACAATTGAGTATAGGATCAGGAGCGCAAACAATTGCACTGTTAAATACAGTACCAGTTTGGTTTGAAATTTGGCGTACCCTTAACGGATTCCCGCCAGATTACTATGAAGTACCTGAAAAAACACCAAAATCTAAAGAAAAAAAATAATGAAATATTCCATTTTATTTTTACTCTTTTTCGCTTGGCATAGCCAAGGGCAACAAGTAGAGAATGAAACGAAACTTGGACAACAAATGGAATTCACTTTTAATGAATACCTAGGGTATGTCAAAAAGTTTCATCCATTAGTAAAAACCGCTAATCTAGAAATCAATAAAGCGCAAGCCGAATTAATGGCTGCTAGAGGTGCGTTTGATCCTAAAATTGCGGTGGACTTTGATAAAAAGCAATTCAAAGACACTGAATATTATTCGATTTTAAACAGTAGTTTCAAAATCCCTACTTGGTACGGAATCGAAATAAAAGCCGGTTTTGAACAAAATGAAGGATACTACTTAAATCCGCAAAACACCGTTCCTGCCGATGGTTTAGCTGCAGTTGGAATCTCGGTTCCTTTAGGACAAGGTTTGTTTATTAATCAAAGAATGGCTGATTTGCGCAAAGCAAAATTACAAATGCAATTAGGACAAGCCGAGAGAAAGCTACTTGCCATTGCGGTTTTATATGACGCATCAGTTGCCTATTTTAATTGGAAAAAAAACTACGAAGAATTTCAAATGTATTCGCTGTACAATACTAATGCAGAAACTCGTTTTAAAGCCATCCAATCCTTAATCAAACAAGGAGATAAAAGGGCTATTGATAGTGTCGAAGCAGGTATTAGTTTAAAAAACCGTCAGCTTAGTCTGGAAAACTCTCGTCTAAAATTACTAAAGTCTAAACTTGAATTATCTAATTTCTTGTGGTTGGACAATTCCATTCCTATGGAATTATCGGATGTATTATTTCCTGAGCAATTAATTGAAAACACCATTCAAGAAACCTTGAAAACAAACGATTTGCTTGCCAATAACTTTTCTATCGATGGACATCCAAAAATTAGCGCTTTAGAAACTAAAATTGATATGTTGGAGGTGGATCGTAAGTTGAAGGCAAACGCATTGTTGCCTAAAATTGACCTCTCCTACTCCTACATTTCTGAGCCGCAGTATATCGATAGCTACAAATTCGAAAATTACAAGCTGGGAATCAACTTTGCCTATCCTATTTTTCTACGAAAAGAACGTGGTAGTTTGAAACTAGCCAAATTCAAAATCCAAGAAACAACCAATAGCTTAAATCTCGAACGTTTACAACTTTCGAATAAAATAAAAGCTCAAAAAGAGGTTATTACTTCCTTAAACAAACAACGCCTAATGGCTAATGAGTTGGTTCGCGATTATAATACCATGCTGCAATCAGAAGAGCGTTTGTTTATTTTTGGCGAAAGCTCATTATTTTTGATCAATAGCCGAGAGAGTAGTTTAATTACTGCACAATTAGCTGCCATCGCTTTGCGCAATGAGTATTGTGTGTCGAACTCCGAACTATATAAAATCATGGCAAATCCCGATTAAATAAATTAAAATTGTACTTTTGCACACTCAAAAATTAGAACTATGATTATCGTAAAATCACGTGAAGAAATAGAATTAATGCGCGAAAGTGCTTTGATCGTATCCAAAACATTAGGGATGCTCGCTGCCGAAGTTAAAGAGGGAGTTACCACTTTATACCTTGACAAATTAGCCGAGACCTTCATTCGTGATCATGGTGCTGAACCTTCTTTCCTTGGCTTGTATGGTTTTCCAAATTCGCTTTGCATGAGTCCAAATGCACAGGTGGTTCACGGGATTCCCAACAATACACCTCTTGTAAGTGGAGATATCATTTCTATCGATTGTGGGGCTTATAAAAATGGCTATCATGGAGATCACGCTTATACTTTTGAAGTAGGTGAAGTTGCTCCAGAAACTAAAAAATTATTGCAAGTAACTAAAGAATCTTTGTACGTAGGAATCCGTGAGTTCAAAATTGGAAACCGTGTAGAGGATGTAGGTAATGCAATTCAAAAATATACCGAAAGCCATGGTTACGGGGTCGTTCGTGAGCTTGTAGGTCATGGCTTAGGCCAAAAAATGCACGAAGCTCCTGAAATGCCAAATTATGGTAAAAGAGGCCGTGGGAAATTATTTGTAGAAGGAATGGTAGTCGCGCTAGAGCCGATGATTAATCAAGGTACACGCAACATCAAACAGCTAAAAGACGGTTGGACAATCTTGACTGCCGATGGAAAACCTTCTGCACATTTTGAACACGATATTGCTCTTGTTGACGGAAAACCAGAATTACTTTCGACATTCGCTTATATTTATAAAGCACTAGGAATCGTTAGCAATGAAGAGGATGAGTTCAGAAAAGTGCCGCTAGTAGTATAATCTTTCGCAAAGAGTACCCAAGAAAACACTAAGATTCACAAAGTTTTAAAAACAGTTTAATGGAAGACAGGCCACTAGAATTGAGTGAGGAGTTAAATGCACTTTCCTACAAAGTTATTGGATTGGCTATTGAAGTACATCGCACTTTAGGACCTGGTCTTTTAGAATCAGCCTATCAAGCCTGTTTGATTTATGAGTTACAAAAAGCGGGATTAAAAGTTGAAAAAGAAGTAGGACTTCCTATTAAATACAAAGAAATCAAATTAGATCAAGGTTATAGGATAGACTTGCTAATTGAAAATATCCTAGTAATTGAACTAAAAACAGTGGATGAATTTACATCCGTTCATTTTGCTCAAATACTGACTTATCTAAAATTAGGAAAGTACCCTTTAGGGCTATTGATAAATTTTAATTCTAAAATATTAAAAAACAATATAAAACGGTTTATAAATTCAAACAAGGAAATTTAAGTACTTCGTGAATCTTTGCGTGATCTTTGTAAATCTCTGTGTAACCAATATGAAAAAATTATTTAAACTCGTACTCA
>NZ_JAQWTM010000066.1 GCF_029242675.1 Flavobacterium sp. | reverse complement strand
TGAAAGATGCTAAACAAAAAGCAAATGACTACGTATCGGTTTTAGGGCAGAAAGTCGGTAAGGCCTTGACCATATCTGACAATTCTCAAACGTATTATCCGCAACCCATGTATGCAGAAATGCGCATGACCAAGAGTAACGACGATGCTCCTAAGGAAACCCTAGCTGTTGGTGAAATCAATATTGTGGCTAACGTTAGTGTTAGTTTTATCTTAGAATAACAATTGTAAAACAATAAAAACAGAAACTCATTGTCACTAGACAGTGAGTTTTTTTATGTGATGAAGTACGGTTTTTATGTATTGCAGCAATTTGTTGCAAAGAAAAACCCTCCAATAAACTAGTTAGTAGAGGGTTGATTATTAGATGCTGTTTTATTTTAGCAACATCCGCCACCGTTATAGTGGTAGGTACTTTCACTAATATATATGTCACTTCTGTTTAAAGCAGCCAGAGCAGCAGCCGTTTTATCACAAACCGCTAATGGTTGGTTTTTTAATAAAGTATGACCGTTTTTATCATCAAAAAAAGTTTCTTTACCGTAGTAAATAGCCGCTTTTCCTGTAAAGACGCAAGGACCATCAGCTGGCATAGCATCTTTAATAGCACAAACTTCGATACTTTCAATAAAGATTAGTTCGTCAGTAGGATAATTTTCGGTATCTAAAATACGGTACGGACGACGTCCTCTAATTTCAATCGTACCAAAACCTACATCGGTTAACGCTTTTATATAATCAGCAATTGGAATACTTCCGCTTAAGCAAAGTGCACGCAAGTGATCATCATTACGCAAGGCTTCGTTCATTTCTTGCTCACAAGTAGGATCACTCATAACCAAGCGTCCACCTGGTTTTAAAACGCGGTACATTTCTTGCAAAGCCTTTTTTAAATCTTCGGTTTTAAAAATGTTGAACAAGCAGTTTTGGGCAGCGATATCAATACTTTCATTTTCGATAGGCAAGTTGAGCGCATCTCCTTTTTTTAGTTCGACAAATTCGCTTTTGAACCACTCATTTTGCTCTTCGGCGACTAAGAAATTTTTTCGTGAAGCTTCTAACATTTCATCTACTACATCCACACCTACAACACCTCCTTTTTGACGAGAGAAGTATGCAAATTGTAATAATTCCATTCCTCCGCCTACACCCACATACAATACTTTAGGATTGTTGATTAAATCTTGCGCTGAGATGGTACTTCCGCAACCATAGTTCATTTCTTGCATGATCATAGGTATTTCCAGTCCTGGGAATTTCCAAATTGGAGTAGTGGTGCAGCATAATCCAACATCTGGAGTTAAGGCTGCGTTTTTGTACAAATCGTTTGTTGCATCTAAATAGCTCATATTACTGTTTTTATATTTTATTAATTTATTTTATAGTTGGCTTACTAAAGCCTTGAATAGGGTAATCATTTTTGGTTCTGCTTCGCCAGCAATGGCTATTATTTCAGGAATATTAACCGGCTTTAAATTTTCAGGATCACACTCGTCTGTAAGTACAGAAACAGCAATTACAGGAAGTTGCAAATGATTGGCTACGATCACTTCTGGTACCGTGCTCATTCCTACTGCATCAGCCCCAATAATTTTTAAATAACGGTATTCCGCTCTCGTTTCTAATTGTGGGCCTACTACTGAGGCATAAATTCCTTTGTGTAAAGTAATAGCATTTGCTTTGGCTATAGCCAACATTTTATCATTCAGGTTTGCATCATAAGGAGCGCACATATCAGTGAAACGCTCGCCAAAATCCGAAACATTTTTGAACGCTAAGGGAGAACCTCCTTGCAGATTGATGTGATCATCTAATAACATTAAATCACCTTTTTTATAGGATAAATTAATAGCGCCTGCTGCATTAGATACTAATAAACTAGTAATTCCAAGTGCTTTTAAAACACGAACCGGAAACGTAATTTCTTGTAGCGTATAGCCTTCATACAAATGAAAACGCCCTTGCATGATGATTGTCTTTTTTCCTTCTAAAGTTCCATAAAGCAATTTCCCCGAATGAAATTCTACCGTTGAAACGGGAAAGTTGGGAATATCACTGTAATTAACGGCTACTTCTAGCTCTAAATGGTCGACTAATTGTCCTAATCCTGTACCTAGAACGATCCCAACTTGTGGGTTAGTAAATCCTTTTTCTTGTAAAAAAGCTACGGTTGTATGTATTGTTTCTTGTGTCATTAGTTGGTGTATTTGTTAAAAAAAGGAATGTTTTTTATGTCTTCGTAAGTATCTATATCATTTTTTTCTTCAAGTAAATGGTAGTTTAAACTGGCTATATCCAGCAAGGTATCTTTTAAAACAGTATCCGTTCCCCATTCTTTGTTCTTAAAGATATTATCAGGAATATTTTTCATTCCAAGTAGGTAGTAACCACCGTCTTCGGCAGGACCTATAACAATATCATTATCGTCTAGTTTTTGCATCGCCTTATCAATATCTGCACTTTCAAGAGCGATTAAATCGGAACCAATAATGACAATTTTCTCGTAACCAGCATCAAATCCACCTTGAAAAGCATTGTGCATTCTTTCCCCTAAATCAGTTCCAACCTGCAATTTTTTCTGAAAAGCAGTTGCCTCCCACATATCGTCATGATTAATCGCAACGGAATATAAAACTTGTCGGTCATAGGATGTTTCTAAAGCTACTTTTTTAGTATGTTCTAATAGTTGTATGTAAATTTCTAAAGCATTTTCATCGCCTATGGTAGCCGCCAAACGAGTTTTGACCTTACCAAGTTCCGGGTTGCGAGTAAATATCAGAATTAAATTTTTGTTCATCTTACAATTGTATTTGTTGTCCTTGCCTATGCAATTCTATTTATTTTATTGCGTGCACAGTTTATTTTCTTAAGTCTTTATTATGTAATTAAGAACAAGTTATATTTACAAAATAACAGAATACTTCTCCCTATTTTTGAAGCCAAGTCTCACCACATTCTGTGTTAAAAGCAAATTCATAATCTGTCATTAATTTATAACTAAGAGCATTCAGGTAAATAAACCTCGCATGAAAATGAATTGAGGGCGCTTTTATTACACATTGATTACTGTGCTATCCATCCTAGTTTCTGAATAGGTTATACCCAATAGAATTAGCTAGTTTTGATATTCTTGAATTGTTATTACACCACTGTTTCTATTGTTGAAATCAGAAATAATAACGAGTTAGATCGCCAAGCAGGGCGAGCCTTTGTTGGAATATTCAGAATGAAATAAATAGGATGTAGGTTGTTCTAAAGCAGCTCGGACTGCGCGGGCTTGCGATAGAATAAGTAGGAATAATTGAAATAACTTTTGATAAACTGCTTTAAAGTTGCAGAAAAGTATTTTGAGATCTTCAATTGAATCAAGGTCTCGAAGTTGCTCTAAATAGCGAGTTTTTAAGCCATTGACCTTGTATAACTTCAATAATGCTCCGTTTAAATTTTGGCTTTGCCAAGGTAAATTCAAAAATAGCTTTTCATCAAAATGTTGCTTTTTAATTCCCAAGAGATAAAAACCACCATCAACTGATGAACCTATCACAAGGTCATTTGTCACCAATTTTTGGTGCGCATTGCTAATGTGATGCTGTGTTAGATTGGGCGAGTCATTACCAATAGCGATTACAGAATCGTATTTTAAATCGTAAATAGCTTGTATAGCATTTGTAAAGCGTTCGCCAAACGTGTTTCCTATTTGTTCTTTTTCGGAAATAATAAAATAAGGCAATTTACTTTTTTTAGCTAAGGCTAACGTACGTTGGTTTAATGACTCAAAAACTTCTTTCGAGTGAAGGAACGGTTTTACCGTCGCCTCATACTCGGCAGAGTGGGCAAAAATTAATATCGCTGTTTTTAAATCTTTCATATAAATATTAAGCTACAACTCCTTGACAACTACTACCAGCTCCGGCTGTACAGCCATAACAATGTTGTGAGATGATAATATTGCGGTCTTTTAATTCGGCTTCATTAAAGCTAGAAATATGTTGCGATTTCGATGCCACTTTTAAATCCAACATTTGATTAAAGTCACAATCATACAACCAGCCATCCCAACTTACCGATACTGTGTTGGTGCACATTACATTAGCAACGGCGGCAGGATTGTAGGCTTCAACTAGCGAATACATATAATCTTCGTAATTGTCCGAAGCGATTAAATAATCTAAAAATCGAGAAATAGGTAAATTAGTAATGGCAAAAAGATTATGAAATTGAATATCAAAATCCTCTTTTAACGCTTTTTTAAAGTCTTTCTCTAATGAAAGCTGATCTCCTGGCAAAAAAGCACCTGATGGATTGTAGACTAAGTCTAATTTTAGGTCACTACCTGGCATTCCGTAACCCACAGCGTTTAATTCCTGTAAAGCTTTGATAGATTTATCAAAAACACCATCTCCTCTTTGGATATCCGTTTTTCCTTTTGTCCAGTGTGGCATAGAACTTACCACATGTATGTTGTGTTTCTTGAAAAACTCAGGCAAGTCATAATATTTTTTGTTAGCTCTAATAATAGTTAGATTAGAGCGAACAATAAAATCTTTAACTCCAATTTTCGAGGCTTCTTCAACAAACCATCTAAAATTTGGATTCATCTCAGGAGCACCACCCGTTAAATCTAAAGTAGTTACTTCAGTCGTTTTTAAAACGTCTAGTATTTGTTGCATAGTTTCAACAGTCATGATTTCTTTTCGATCAGGACCTGCATCTACGTGACAGTGTGCACACACTTGGTTACACATATAACCCACATTTATTTGAAGGATTTCAATCTTCTTTGGACGAAGAGGGAATTGATTTGTTTTTTTTATTTTGGCAGCAAACGTATCTAAAGAACCATCTTTAAAAATTCCGTTTGATAATATGTCTAACTGTTTTTCAGTATTAGATAAAGGGCTATCAGTAGCCTGAAGCGATTTTAACATAGTGTTTTAGTTTTTCAATTGTAGTTTTGAATTCATTTCCCCTCGTCATAAAATAACGGCAGGATTACCTGATAAACATATATACGAAAAAACTACATGGATAGTTTGTTGTACTTGTTCATCATTTGTACTCCATGCACTAGTGCAGCTCCTCCCTTTATGGCGGCAGTAACATGAACTGCTTCCATCATTTCTTCTTTAGTAATACCTTTTTTTAAACCATCACCAGTGTAAGCATCAATGCAATACGGACACTGAACAGCATGCGAAACCGCTAATGCAATTAGTGATTTTTCACGGGCTGATAGGCTTCCTTCTTGGAAAACTTTTCCGTAATATTCGAAGAAACTATTTCCTAAATCTTCACTCCATTCTACTATTTTACCAAATTTTTTTAAATCCGCTGGGTCGTAATACGTCTTTTCCATTTTTATTTTTTTGTAATATAACTAGATTTTTTTACTTATTGTTTATTTCAATGGTTAACTGCAATTGAAAAATAGGGTACTTTTTAAGCCTGTGCTAACTCCCATAATGCTAAAATGATTTCAATGCGGCGTCACCATTACGCAACTAAGATACTGTTTTTTTGATATTTTTGATTTCAATAATTATTTTAAAGTATTCGTTTACCTAACTTTAACAATTGTTTTATATACGAGATGTAGTTGGTTTTGGATTAGAAAAATAGAGGATAATTATTCTAATTAGCGCTGAATTGCCTGCTGAATTAGAATAAAAACGAAAGGACTTTACAACAATAGAAAAAGCACTTAGAAATGCAACTGCCCTATAGTTAGTTCAATGATAGGAGTTTATCACTGTTTTAAAACTTAAAACCAAAGCTTTTAGCGAAATAAAAATAACAACAAATTGTATAATTTATTTATCATTTTTGTAAGTCGGACTAGTATTTTAAAATAAGTTAGAATTAGTCTTCAATTAATTGTTTTATTTGAAGATTAAATTTTTCTCCTCCGTAGTCAGCAAATCCTTGATATTGCATCCTTACTATTCCGTTTTTGTCTACAACAACTGTCGTAGGTAAGGCACCAGAATAAATTTCTTTTGGCAACTTAGATGTAGCTTGAAAAATAGGTATAGAGTAATTTTTCTTGACTAAAAACTGCTTTCCAATTTCAATATCGTCGTCCATGTTAATCATTAAAAATACGATGTCCTCATTTGATTTGTATTTAGAGTACAATTTTTCAATAGAAGGAAATTCAGCAATGCATTGTGGGCACCAAGAAGCCCAAAAGTTGATAAATAGTACTTTCCCTTTTAGGTCTGCAGTATTCATTTTATTGCCTTCATAATCTCTAAAATCAAAATGATCGCGGACAGCATTGTCTGTGGAATTATTAGATAAATTTCAGCATCGAAAAGTCCAGTAAACATCAATTGTTTAATCAGAAAAGATTTTGCATCAGGACTAAATAGGAGGACCGCCATTAGAACTGCAAATAGAATTGTCGAAAGGTGTTTTTTAAACATCTTTAAATTAAATAACCCACTTGGTTTATTCTCTTGGTTGCTATTTTCGATCATTGATTTATATATTTTGTTTTGGTGTGCTGTGAATTTGCCACCAAACTAAATGAATTAAAGCTAAAAGTATCGACTTGGATTTGCTTTATGCAAAAAATTAACGTAACTCTAACCCAAAGGTAATTAAATCAAAATGTGAAATGCGGCAGCTTTTTGATATTGTATTTATGCTATTGTAAAAAATCACAGCTGAAGGTTGCCTACCATTTCATGCCACCTAAAAAAATATTAATTACTAAGCAAAATGACCTAATCCAACACCTGAGCAAGTCTGCCTAGTTTGTCATTCTGCAACAATGGAACTCACGCATTTGCAACGAGCATTCATAATCAAGGTCATTGTGGGCTGCGTGGTGTTTATACCGATTACATATTCAATATAGTCCAATTGCATTGTACTATTTTCATATTGTATCGGCATTAGACCGGAAAGTCTTGGACTAAAATAAAAATTCATTTGGTATTACTTCATCTTTGCTGTAAATATAATTCGAAGCACCTCTAGTTCTTTCTTGTATTTCAAATCTGTTCTTGAGGCAAAATACAAGGTGTTTTCGGTTTTTACTTTTCTTTCCCAAACTACATTGATCTCTTTATTCAAAATCTCCTTTTGACATAGAAAATCAGGCACTAATGCCAGTCCGTTTTCATTAGATAAACATCGAATGATAGAAGTGATATTAGGCAAAATATAGTTGGGTTTAAAAGATGGTTTTTTATTGAAATTCTCAAACCAAAAACGTCTAAAATGCTCCATTTCGTTGGAGGAACTATACCAACTATTTTTCAATAATTCTGCTTCTAAGGCATTCAAATTATTAGCTTCGATCTGCTTTTTAATCTCGGTCGTATCCGTTTTATTTCCTGCAATGAGAATAATTCTTTCTTTCGAAAAAGGGACATACTCCACCGGCGATTTTTTCTCATTTTGTTTTCTGGGCGTAATCACTAAATCTAAAATGCAGCTATTCAAGTCTTTTATTAAATCGGTATGAGCACCAAATCGTGCCACAAGGTCAAAATCCAACTTCGGAATTTCGGGTTCTATAATAAGTTGGAACATCTCAGAACACATACCAATATTTATGGAAGGATTTGTTTCTTGCGTTGTTCTTTTAAAATGCTGTTCGGCAATTTCCAGCTTGTTCAGCGATTCTATAATGTATTCGTATAAAAATTTTCCATCTTCCGTAGGAATCATTTTTCTCGAAGTGCGTTCAAATAATTTTTTCCCAACATAGGCTTCTAAGGCGTTCAAGTGCACGCTAACACCAGGTTGAGAGGAATATAAAGCAATCGACGCTTTAGTTAAAGTGCCGTTTTCATATACTTCTTTAAAAGTTCTATACCATTCTAAATTGACCATAACTATTACTATTATAATACAAAGGTGTGATTTGTATTATTTTTACAATACAAAAAATCAACTTAATTTTGTCCCATAATTAAACAAAGAAAGATGAAAAATATATTTATAATAAATGGAGGTCATCCATTTGCACATTCTGGAGGTCGATTTAACGAAACACTTTTCAATACTTCAATTGGTTACTTTAATTCAAATGAGAATTTTGATGTAAAATCTACTCAGGTTGGTGACGATTATGATGCAAAGGAAGAAGTAGAAAAATTTAAATGGGCAGATATCGTTATTTACCACACCCCTATTTGGTGGTTTCAGATTCAATTTGGTTTCAAAAAATATATCGATGAAGTTTTTACCGAAGGGCATCAAAGCGGAATTTATAAAAGCGACGGAAGAAGCAGAACAAATCCAGATATCAACTACGGAACTGGTGGAATGATGCACGGAAAAAAATACATACTCACCACTAGTTGGAACGCACCCAAAACAGCTTTTACCTTAGAAAATGAGTTTTTCGATCAAAAAAGTGTTGACGAAGGGGTTATGTTTGGGTTTCACAGAATGAATGCTTTTACAGGTATGGAATTGATAGGTACACACCATTTTCACGATATGGAAAAAAATGCAGATGTACCGCTGGAGTTAGAAAATTACAGTGGCTTTTTAAAGAAAATCACTTTGAAGATGTAATTACTATGACTTTCTAAAAGTTGATTTTTAGATCTATAAAACTATCTATTAGTATACAATCGAGCGAAGTCGAAATCTATAATTGATTATTGACTTCGCTCGATTTTGCAATTGCACAATTATGTAAATCGGATGGATTTTAAATCCACCTAGTTTGTCATTCTGATAGAATTACATACACCCCAGTTGTACAAAGTTTAAAAATAATACTGTCGCTGCGCAAATGTCTCTGACTCTGCGCCCACAACAATGAACCACAAAGCGAATTAAAAATTAAGTACTGTATTTTTAAAATCTGTAAATTGCTTATTAATTTTCAATAAAAAGCAATGAAAGAAGGATATGTAATAAGAAACCAAACCAAAGCACACTTTATTACAGCAACTGTTGTAGATTGGATTGATGTATTTTCTAGAAAAAGTTATAGAGACATTGCGATTGACTGCCTTAATTTTTGCGTCAAAAACAAGGGTATGATTGTATATGGTTATGTAATTATGAGCAATCATATTCATTTAGTTATTCAATCAAATGATTGTAGTTTATCGGATCTATTACGTGATTTTAAAAAATTTACAGCCAAGACTATTTTAGAACAAATTCAAACTGAGCCTGAGAGCAGGCGCGAATGGATGCTAGAACGATTCAAACTAGCGCCCCAGAGTCATTCCCGTAATAAGAATTATCAGTTTTGGCAATATGGTAATCATGCTGAGGAGATTTATACTGCTAAATTTATGTGGTCAAAATTAGACTATATACACATGAATCCTGTTCGAGCAGGAATTGTAGAAAGCGCCTCCGATTATATTTATTCGAGCGCTAGTAATTATGTATATGATAGTGGTTTAGTTCAGATAGAAAAAATGGATAACCCTATAGTCGATGTTTTGAAATCTTGGTCATTTACAAAATATAATAAGTATTAGCTACTGCAATTGTCAATAGGAATGGGCGCACAGTCGGAGAAATTTGCGCAGAGTTCACGATGTAATTGCCGTTTGAAAATTGAATAGGGAATTATACTTTGCGGAGCGGGTGCCAAGCTTTTTCATTTACGCTAAAAAATGAATAGCGTCCCGTCCTTTCGTTGAAATTTAGATTGTGTGCCATGATATTAAAGTTTTAAAAGTTGAAAAAATGATTAAGTACTTAGTGTTAAAATGGTAAATCCTCAGCAGGTTCTGGCGTGAAGGTCTTTGTGTTATCCTGTTTTGTAATTCCTTGTGAAAATTCAATTTTCTTACTACCTCCGTGCAATTTTATTGTCGATGTATGAAAATTCAAACTTGATTTTAATTCTCCGTTACTAGCGGTCCAGGCTCTTGCACTTACTCTACCTGTAAGCTCAGCTAAAGCGCCTTTGTTTAGTATTTTTGCAACATTTGGACTTATCCAGTAGGAGCAATTAAAATAGCTTGTTTGCTCTATGCGTTCGCCTTGCTTATTTCTGTAGCTGTCGTTGATAGCCACTGAAAAATTCACTACTTGTTTGTCTCGCGGGGTTTTGTGTATTTCCGCATCCTTTGTTAATCTTCCGATGATGTTCATGATTTTCTGTTTTTAGGGTTATTTTTTTTAAATTAATTTATTCGGTAATGAGAGGAGGAGATGTTTTCTTTCACTCTAAATCCAATATAAATAGTACTACATTTCATTGTTGACATTTTTTTTATTCGTCCAAAGAGTCGGAGTATGCTATGTTTCGTTTCGAGAGCATAAAAGGTTAGTGTTTAGCAAAAACAAGGTTTTATCAAATA
>NZ_JAQWTM010000065.1 GCF_029242675.1 Flavobacterium sp. | reverse complement strand
GTCAAACGGAATCATATTTTCAGCAACTAATTTATTACCGTCTTTGTTTAAAAATAAAGTTTTGATTTCGTCATAGGTAAAACCCTCTTCGTTAATTAATCCACCATCGCGATCGATGATACCAATTATTTTAGCACCCATTTCGGCTAGGTAAAAAGCAGCTGCTGATCCCACATTTCCAAACCCTTGTACAATTGCTTTTTTGCCTTTGACATCACCACCGTAAATGCTGTAATAATGACGAACCGCTTCGGCAACACCATAACCTGTGATCATGTCAGCGATTGTGTATTTTCTTGCTACATCAGGTGAGAATTTTGGATTTTCGATCACCTTTACTACTCCTTGACGCAATTGTCCGATGCGGTTAATTTTATCTGCTTCGGTAGGTTTAAAGTGTCCGTTAAAAACCCCTTCTTGCGGATGCCATACACCACATTCCTCAGTCATAGGAATTACTTCGTGAATTTCATCTACATTTAAATCGCCTCCTGTTCCATAATAACTTTTCAATAAAGGGGATACCGCTTTGTACCAGCGTTGTAAAACTCCTTTTTTTCTCGGGTCATTAGGGTCAAAATTAATTCCAGATTTAGCTCCGCCAATGGCTGGACCAGAAACCGAAAATTTAACTTCCATTGTTTTGGCAAGAGACAGTACTTCGTTTATGTCAAGACCTTTTCTCATACGGGTTCCACCACCGGCAGCACCACCTCTTAAGGAATTGATTACGGTCCAGCCTTCTGCTTCCGTTTCGGTATCTTTCCAATTAAAAACAATTTCAGGCTCTTTAATTTCGAATTTATGTAGTAAATCTTTCATTTTTTTTTACGATATGTTTATTTTTTTAAAGCTATATAATACCTTTTGCAGGGAATCATTCATTATTGTTAAGAACAAAATAATTGATCTACAATCCCAATAGATCCTCTTTTAAGCCTTTGTTGACAGGGTTTTCGGATAGCCAAATTCCATAAAATGCTTTTTTAAACTCTAGACCTTTGATTTTTCCTCTATAGACTTTGTTTTTTGTGATCCATAAAGACTCATCAAGAGGATTGAATGTTAACTCAAATAAATCACCAACCTTTGTTTCTTCGGTACTTAACAGGTACTCTAATTCTTTTAATTCTTTGGCATATTTCAGCATTCCGGATTCACCAACTGATTTTTCCATACCTTTTGTTAGTGCCTTTGTTAATTTTGAAGAGTTTACTAGGCCTGAGGTGATACGTAATGTTATTGCCATTTCTGTTTGGCTATTTAAAATCAAGTCGGCATCCTGCGATAATTGCGTTACATATAATGCTTGTACGTAGAGATCCATAAATAATTTAGATCGTTGTCCAAAACCATTAAGAGACATTGTTTTTCCTTTAAATTCAAGAGTTCTTGGTATTTCTACACCATTAACAATGAACGAAGATTGAGCGATAGAGCTCGTAAACTGTAAAATTAGTAATAATACTAATAAAGCTGAAAACTTTTTCATGAGGGGATGATTTTAAATATTGTTTTAAATTGGAATAGATGCAAATTTACAGTATATCTATAAAAGATGTAATTTATTTTTAAAATATGTTTTAGATTCGTGATTTTATAGATGATTTCTAATTATTGTTGACTGTTTATTTTATGTACCACCCCGGAACTATGGTCTGTTTTTGCGCCTGTAACACTGCTCAAAACATTTACTTCATTCCGTAATTTTAGAACTCCTAACAAACCAAAAATTAAGGCTTCTTTAAATTCAATTGTTTTGGCATCAGGGATAATTATTTCCATTTCGGGTACATTTTCTTTTATCTTTTCGATTAAAAAAGTGTTGTATGTCCCACCTCCAGTAATTAACATTTTTCCTTTTTTCTCTGGTAGTGCAGCCGCTATTTGTTGTGCGATATGCTGTGTAAAGGTGTTGAGTTTATCTTGAATCGGAATAGTGAAGTGCTCCATCAGCGGCAGTGCAATTACCTTTACAAATTCAAAACCTAGCGATTTTGGGTAGGGTAGTTGGTAGAATGGAAGTGCGTTTAACTCTGTTAGTAATTCATCATGGCAGTTTCCGTTTCTAGCAATTGCTCCTTTGTCATCATAATCAAATCCTAAAGTAGATGCATAGTGATTCAAAATGGTATTTACTGCTGAAATATCAAAAGCAACTCGTTGTTTATTTGCAACGAACGAAATGTTTGAAAACCCGCCCAAGTTCATGCAATAGTCGTAATCTTGAAACAAAATTTGGTCTCCAATGGGTACTAACGGTGCGCCTTGACCTCCTAATTGTACATCTTGAACTCTAAAATCACATACAACTGTTTGATTAGTCAATGTGGCAATCGTTGCTAAGTTACCAATTTGAAGCGTAAATCCGTTGTGTGGTTGGTGCAAAATCGTGTGCCCGTGAGAGCAAATGGCATCTAAGTTTTTTAACTGATTTTTATCAATAAATGAGCTGATTACAGCTGCTAAAAGTTGCGTGTAGTCGTGGTTTAATTGGGCTAAATCGCCATCTGAAAGGGTAATAGCAGTTTTTAATTTGTTTAACCAATCAGTCGAGTAAGCGACAGTTTCACATGCTGCTATCTCAAAATCCCATTGGTTGTCATGTACTGTAAAAACAATATGTGCCAAATCAATTCCGTCTAATGATGTACCTGACATCACTCCTACTACTGTATACTTTTCTTTAAACATTGGCTAAAATTACGAAATCGTTTGAAAACCGAGATAAAATAATTACTTTTGTGAACAAATTTAAGAACATTTAATTTACAATAAAATAATATGGATTTTAATCTAACCGAAGAGCATTTAATGATTCAGCAAGCTGCTAAAGATTTTGCTGTAGCAGAGTTATTACCGGGAGTTATTGAACGCGATGAGCATTCAAAATTTCCAACAGAGCAAGTGAAAATGATGGCTGATTTAGGCTTTATGGGGATGATGGTAGATCCTAAATACGGTGGGTCAGGATTGGATAGTATTTCCTATGTTTTAGCAATGACTGAAATAGCTAAAATTGATGCTTCGGCTGCGGTGATTATGTCTGTAAATAATTCACTTGTTTGTGCAGGTTTGGAAAAATACTGTAACGAAGAGCAAAAAATGAAATATTTAGTACCACTAGCCAAAGGAGAAGTGATTGGAGCTTTTTGTTTGTCAGAGCCAGAAGCGGGATCTGATGCTACGTCTCAAAAAACAACAGCAATTGACAAAGGCGATCATTACCTTTTAAATGGAACTAAAAACTGGATTACTAATGGGTCAACCGCATCGACTTACATTGTAATTGCACAAACAGATATTGAAAAAGGACACAAAGGAATCAATGCGTTCATCGTTGAAAAAGGTTGGGCTGGTTTCGATATTGGTCCAAAAGAAAAGAAAATGGGAATTCGTGGGTCAGATACACATTCATTAATGTTTAATGATGTGAAAGTGCCTAAAGAAAATAGAATTGGCGAAGACGGTTTCGGATTTGCTTTTGCTATGAATGTTTTAAATGGCGGAAGAATCGGTATTGCTTCTCAAGCTTTAGGAATAGCGACTGGAGCGTACGAAATTGCCTTGAAATATGCTCACGAAAGAAAAGCGTTTGGAAAAGAAATTTTCAAGCACCAAGCAATTGCTTTTAAATTAGCGGATATGTATGTAAAAGTTACTGCGGCTAAATTGTTAGTAATGAAAGCAGCTTGTGAGAAAGATGCAGGTATGGATATCGCACACTCTGGGGCAATGGCTAAATTATATGCTTCTGAAATTGCTTTAGAAGTAGCTAACGAAGCAGTTCAAATTCACGGTGGAAACGGTTATGTGGCTGAATACCATGTAGAGCGTATGATGCGTGACTCAAAAATTACTCAAATTTATGAAGGAACTTCGGAGATACAACGTATCGTGATCTCTAGAGGTTTAGTTTAGTCAGATCAAAATAAATTGTAAAAGCCCTTTCCAATTCTAGTTGGAAAGGGCTTTTTTTATTGGAAGCTAATTGCACTTTATCGGTGCCGGAATTTGTTTAAGGTTAAAGAGCTGAAAAAGAAATTAGTAACTTGCTAATTTCCAAGCCTTGAAGGTTTATTGCCTCCTATTTTGAAAAGTAAATGTTGTACATTTAAAAAAACTTTGAAAATGAAAAACTGGATTATAAGTTGTTGCCTTTTGCTTTCGGTTGGAGTAATAGCGCAGGTCAAAACGATTAAGAAATTGCAACTTAACATTGAAAATGGTATTGCTATCCAGGGATACGATCCAGTGGCCTATTTCAAACAAGCAAAAGCAATAAAAGGACAAAAGCAGCTATCGGTACAACAGGAAGGTGTACTTTATTATTTTTCTAGTGAAACAAAACAGGTTGTGGATTTATCACCGGCCGAACACACTAAGAATTATTTTTTAACCCTTGCCCCTGCTAAATATTGGGGTGATGTTTATGGTTGGAAACGAAACAAAGAAAATGAAATTC
>NZ_JAQWTM010000014.1 GCF_029242675.1 Flavobacterium sp. | reverse complement strand
ACTTTTAGTGTTACTAAAAGTTTTCTGTCTACAACTGCCGGCCTGGCCATAGATAACGGTCTTATAAAGAGTGTCGCTGATCCTGTGCAAAATTATGTTTGGGACGGTACTTTTGATGGCAATCATAATTCTAAAATTAGCTGGGATAATTTACTAGATCAATCCTCTGATTGGAGCGGAACCTTGTTTGGTTTACACGATTGGGCTGACAGACCATCGAAAGAAGGTGGTCTTGACGATTGGAAAAACAGAACGTTAAACGAACCTGGAACTTTTTTTAAGTACAATGATGTTCGCGTGAATGTTCTGGCTTATTCTTTGCTGCAGGTATGGAGAAAAGCATTACCAGCTGTATTGAAAGAAAAAATAATGGATCCCATAGGTGCTTCGACAACATGGAGGTGGTACGGATACGAGGATTCTTTTGTAAATATTGATGGTGTATTGACGCAATCAGTAAGTGGAGGCGGTCATTCAGGTGGCGGAATTTTTATCAGTGCCGTCGATCAAGCTCGATTTGGATTGCTCTTCCTGCGAAAAGGGAAGTGGAAAAACCAGCAGTTAATTTCTGAAAAATGGGTCAATGATGCACATCGTCCTTCGGCTGCTAATAAGGAATACGGTTATATGTGGTGGATGAATACTACCGAAAAATGGGCTGGAACTTCGCCCGAAGTCTATTATGCTGCTGGTTATGGCGGTAATTATATTGTGATTGATAATGCTAATGACCTAGTGGTCGTTACCCGATGGATGGATGATAGCAAAATGGGGGAATTTATGAAACTAGTCAATCAGTCAATAAATAATCCAACAGCCAAAAAATAATCATGATACATTAGATAAGTGTGGCGCAAAAGTGACTATCAAATCGTTTTTGAGCTAAGCTTAAATTTCTTTTTTTATTCCAATTCTTTTTTCAAAAACTTGGCAGTGTAGCTTTTTTTGTTTTTAGCCACTTCTTCAGGAGTTCCTTTAGCTACAACTTGTCCGCCACCTTTTCCTCCTTCAGGGCCTATATCAATAATATAATCTGCAAGTTTAATAACGTCCATATTGTGCTCGATTACCAAGATCGTATTTCCTTTATCAACTAATTTATTAATGACATTCATAAGTACTCTAATGTCTTCAAAATGCAAACCAGTCGTAGGCTCATCCAGAATATAAAAAGTATTTCCAGTATCTTTCTTAGATAATTCTCCAGCTAGTTTGATACGCTGTGCTTCTCCACCTGAAAGAGTGGTACTTTGTTGTCCAAGAGTAATATAGCCTAAACCTACATCTTGAATCGTTTTTACTTTTCGGTATATCTTCGGAATCATTTCAAAAAACGGAACCGCTTCATCAACCGTCATGTTCAACACATCTGAAATTGATTTTCCTTTATAGCGAATCTCTAACGTTTCTCTATTAAAACGTTTCCCTTGGCAAGTTTCACATTCTACATACACATCGGGAAGAAAATTCATTTCAATGGTACGTACACCTGAACCTTCGCAAGTTTCGCAACGACCACCTTTTACATTAAAGCTAAAACGACCTGCTTTGTACCCTCGAATCATGCTTTCGGATGTCATGGTAAACAATTTTCGGATTTCGGTAAAAACTTCTGTGTACGTAGCTGGATTCGAGCGAGGCGTGCGACCTATCGGACTTTGATCAATATCAATGACTTTGTCGATGTGCTCAAGTCCTTCAATTTTTTTGTACGGTTGTGGTTTTTTGACACCATTAAAATAAAAGGCATTCAAAATAGGGTAGAGGGTTTCATTGATCAACGTAGATTTTCCGCTTCCAGATACCCCCGTAACACATATCAGTTGTCCTAACGGCAAGTCAATCGAAACATTTTTTAGGTTGTTTCCCGTCGCTCCCGTAAGCTTCATGAATTTCCCATTTCCTTCACGGCGTTTAGAAGGAATTTCTAACTTCATTTTTCCGTTCAAATACTGCGCTGTAATGGTATCCGATGCTAAGGTTTCAGCAGGCGTACCAATACTAATGATTTCGCCTCCATATTTACCCGCTTTTGGTCCGATATCAATCACATAATCGGCGCGTTCAATCATGTCTTTATCGTGTTCGACCACAATAACCGAGTTGCCTATATCGCGTAATTGTTCTAAAGAATGAATTAGTTTTTCATTGTCTCTTTGGTGTAAACCGATGCTGGGTTCGTCTAAAATATAAAGAACACCAACGAGCTGCGATCCGATTTGAGTTGCTAATCGAATGCGCTGTGCTTCACCACCTGAAAGTGATTTCGAACTTCGGTTTAAAGCCAAATAATCCAAACCTACATTCATTAAAAACGCCAATCGATCCTTAATCTCTTTGATTACTTCGGAGGCGATACGCTGCTGCTTATCAGATAGTACAGAATTTAAATCATTAAACCAAGTTGTAACATCAGAGATGTCCATATCACACAATTCGGCTATATTTTTTTCATTTATTTTAAAAAATAACGCTTCTTTTTTCAGGCGCGAACCTTCACATACAGGACATTTTATTTCGTCCATGAATTCCTTAGCCCAGCGCTTTATTGTTGTTGATCCACTTTCATCAAATTGATTTTTGATAAAATGAGAGATCCCTTCAAAATCAATTTTGTAGTCTCGGGCAACGCCCAAATCTTTGGAGTTAACAGTGAATTTTTCCTTACCACCATTCAAGATCATTTCCAACGCTTCGGCTGGAATCGTTTCTATCGCATCAGTGATCTTAAAACCATATTTTTCACCAATAATTTCTAATTGCTTGAAAATCCAAGATGATTTGTATTCACCCAAGGGCGCAAATCCACCTGCTTTAATAGATAATTTAGCATTAGGAATAATCTTTTTTACATTGATTTCATTAACCGTTCCAAGCCCATTGCAATTGGAGCAAGCTCCTTTTGGTGAGTTAAACGAGAATAAATTTGGTTCTGGATTTTGATACGAAATACCAGTAGTAGGACACATCAAGTTTCGGCTAAAATAGCGCATATCATTCGAATCTTGATCTAAAATCATCAGTACATTTTCACCATGGTGCATGGCGGTATTAATGCTTTCGCTTAATCTTTTTTCATTGTCAGCCGTAGCTTCCACAACCATTCGGTCCACAACTATTTCTATATCATGTGTTTTGTAACGATCCAACTTCATGCCTGAAGTGATGTCGACTACATGACCATTCACACGTACTTTTAAGAAGCCTTGCTTAGCAATTTGCTGGAATAATTCGCCATAATGCCCTTTACGAGCCCTAATTACAGGAGCTAGAATATTGATGCGCTTGTTGCTGAAATCTTGGATAATTAGGTCTTTGATTTGCTTGTCAGAGTACGAAACCATTTTCTCACCCGTGTTGTAGCTATAGGCATCAGCACCACGCGCGTACAGCAAACGCAAAAAGTCATAAATCTCCGTAATCGTTCCCACGGTAGAACGCGGACTTTTACTAGTAGTTTTTTGTTCGATAGCAATAACAGGAGATAAACCGTCTATTTTATCCACATCCGGACGTTCTAGACCGCCTAAAAACTAACGGGCATAGGCAGAAAATGTTTCTACATAGCGGCGTTGTCCCTCAGCATAAATGGTATCAAATGCCAAAGAGGATTTCCCTGAACCCGAAAGACCGGTGATAACCACTAATTTCTCTCTAGGAATCGAAACATCTATGTTTTTAAGGTTGTGAACTCTAGCGCCTAGAACTTCTATCGTATTGTCTGTATCTAACATAAGTTTTTGCTGATTGCTTCATTTTTAATCGCAATGACAGCAAAGTTACTCTTTTGATTTATTCTTTCCATAGAACAGTTTAGAACTTTGTGTTAAAATGGGGCATAAAAAAACGCTAATTTTAGTTAGCGTTTTTTGTTGTAAGTTGATTACTAATTAGCATCCACCTTCGCCATAAATTTTCTTTATAATTTCTTGACCCGTAGCTAAATTTTTAATTGATAATTCTGCTGATTCAATAATTGATATTATGTCATTTTCAAAAATTGATTTTCTTTTTCCAATTCTGACGCGATATTTGTCGTTTTGGTATATGTAATCATCGGTTTCATTATCTGTATCTATCCTTTCTAATACATTTTTCTCATCATTAATATTTATGTTAAGAGAATTATCATATTCAAATTCTCCCCAATAACAGATGAATTTTTTTGATTGATACAATTCTTTCGTTTCAGAATATACCATAGAGCAATGCTTCGGTAAAGCTTTCAAGGTAAAAGTAGAAACAACGAATGAAGTTATCATTTTCAACTTTAATATCGAATCTTGCAAAACAGATATTGATTTGCTTAATGTTTTTATACTCTCATCATTTCTTCTGTTTGAAGTTAGGAGCGAAGCAATTTTTATTTTTTGTGCTTTTATTGAATCTTTGTTAACAATAAGATTTTGATTCAGTAAAGCGAGTTCTTTGTCTCTATTCCTGCTAATTGAAATTAAAGAATCTTTACTTGAAAAACTATTTTTTAAAGCAATTCTCAATTCTTTTTTATCCATTTTTTCGATGTCTTGGGAGTAAGTCGTTAAGCTTAAGCTAAAGACTAAAAGAAGTAATATTGTTTGTTTCATAATTTATTTGATTGCATTTTTATTCATTGTGTTTTAGGTGAAAATTTTCATTCTTACCTCTATTTACAAAACCTATTTCCGTTTTTTAGTAATGATGATTCAGTAGGCGTTTATTGTAGTTTTCAAATGATTGGTATTTATCTTTAAGGCCAATGTAAATTTCCTTTAATCTTATATAATTTTCCCTGACACTTTCCATTTCCTTTGAAATATTTCTTTCTGTTGCTATTTCTAACTTTCCGAAATTCTCTTTAGTATTGGCACTTGCTTGAGCGAGAATCATTTCGAGTGAACTTTCATAGCTAGTAGTTCTAGGGTCAAGTTTTCCACCCCATTCTTCCTTAAGAAGTCTTTGTCGGTCTTTTTCTATGTAAGCGGCATAATTAGTTTTAAATTCTTGTATAATTCTATCTCTGTTTTTTTTAAGATTTTTGTATAAGGAATCGCTTTTGGATTCTATTAGTTTAAAATTTCTCAAAGCATCATTCATCTGAGATTCTATTTTGATACTATCATTGTAGAATTTTCTACTAAAATCAGAATTAGATAAATAAGTGTGATTGTTATAAACGAACTTGTTTACACCAGAATTGGCATTTTTAATTTTTGACGTGACAGTTACTTCATAACTACGAGATAAAGGGGCATCAAGATCGTCAATAAATTTGAAATCCTCTATCTTATCGACTATCCTCTCGCTACGTATGTTATAGTTAATGGTTGGGCTATTGTTGTTTGTTTGATCTTGCGATTTAATATTAGTTACTTTACCTGATCTGTCGACAGATAAAATATAAGAATGCGTCCCTTTTATAAAGTATTGAGATATTAAGTCTTGACCTATTCTTAATGTCTCAACAAAAGAATCTCCTTCTTTTTTGCAGGTAATATTAATATTAGAAGAAACTAATTGTATGGTATCTTTATCTCTAGAACTTACCCTAAACTTATTTACTTCTTCCTGATTAATATTAGAAACCCAAGACCCGTGATCTACATAACTTCCAGAATATGTACTATTGATAACAGTTGATCTTAAATTTCCTTTATCTTCGTAAGAATCTCGATTGTTACCATCAGGACAGTCATTACCACATAACCTATCAACTAAAAAGAACTTTTTTCCTAAATGGATAATTTCTGCAATATTGACGACTTTAGAATTACTTGACATATATTCTTCTAACGTATTAACTTCTGATACTCCATCGCCTTCATCAAAGCCTATTTCTACGTATAAAGCGTTAGCTATTTGCGTGTCTGAAAGTGATTCTAAAGGTTTTAAAACCGATGCAATGATTTTAACAGGTAACGAATTGGGTTTCTTAGCAGGAATCTTTTGATTTCCAGATGTAGTTCTTTGTGCATTAACACTTAATGCTATAATTATCAAGGCAGCTAGGAATATTTTTTTCATTTTCATTTCATTAATTTTTCTACTTCAATTGTATTAGATTATTTTAGAGATGTACTCCAAACTTTCTAATTATATAATATTGAAAATCAGTAATTATTTTAAGTTCATTATCAATTCTTAAAGTGTCTATACATTTTACTAAAGCACCAACATCATTTTTAGCTCTATATTCATGAATATATCGATAATGAGATATGTTTTTAGAATTAATATACTTTTTTAGTTGATTGATTTCATTTTGAATAATTTTAACTGAATCTTTTTCAAACTTGTTTAAAATTGCATTTTGCTTTTCTAATTTAGCCATTGCCGTAATTAAGTAGTAATGATTACCACTAAACAAAGCGTTTGATGCAATCTTTGATTGTTCTTCTCTTTTTTCTTGTACGTATTGTTTGATTCTTGTTAGCTTGCCTAATCTTTGATCGGTTAAATATTTTGATACTTTTTGCTCATTAATTGTATCAAATAGTTTTAATTCTACTAATTCATAGCTACTAGGGTCATTAAAATTTTTTTCCACGTATTCCTTAATTTTATTTTTTATTTTACTCTCTTTTGAACAAGATAGAAATAGGAAAGAGATAATTGCCAATGATAGATATAAGTGATTCTTCATTATTTTTCTATTACATTTTCGGCTACTTTTATAAAAGTACCAGCTTGTGGAGCAATAGCCTTTATGGCGTTACTCACAACTCTATTAATTGCCGCTTCATTAAGCTTAAATTCATTAAATTCATATTTCTCTACAAAATTATATACTGGATCAAAAACTGGAATTCCTTTGACAAACAGTTGACGTTGAAAGCCAACATTTACGTATTTATTTTTCTTACCAAAAATCACATAATCCCTTTCTCCTTCAGAAGTTTCTTTATAAGGTATAACATTTACAAAATAATCTTTTTCAAATTCTATAGACGCTTCTTTTTTTCCTTTATCAAAAGATTCTCTTTCTATAATAATACACTTGTTTTTCAATTCAAGAATTTGTTCATTTAAAACAGAGACTTTTTCTTCAAGTTTTCGATTGACTTCATAATCTATGTTGGACTTGACATTACCTAATTCAATCGATAATTTTTCTTTATCATGGATTAGTTTAGTTTGAATATTCTTGAAGAAAATTATCCAAACTAATGTCGTTAAAACTAAAGTGCTGATTACTGATATAATAATGATTTCCATATGGTCTGGTTTATTTTACAATGCTGGTGAATGTTTTCCTTTGCTTGGTCCGTTTGGATGTCTTGGGCAGGAATTTGCGGTTAGACTTGAAATAATACTTGACGAAGTACCACAATATTTACAGTTATACTTTGATTTTTCGGATCCTTCATAAAGACTGTGTTTACCTTTACTGGCACCTAATGGGTGACGTGGACACGAATTTGCAGTTAAACTAGAAATGCTAGAGCTTTTGGTGCCACAGTTGACACAATAATAATTTGACATGGAGCTAATTTTGGTTGGTTAAAACCTCAAAACTAAAAAGATAAAATACAATAAAAAACCCCAAAATGTAATTTGGTGTATCTGTCTTGTAAAATAGGTATTCTGTGTTATTTTGATTTTTAAGCTAAATTATTAATCGGATTTTTACTGTAGTTCCGGTTACTGAGAAATCAATTTGTATGGGTTCAAAATTGTTGGGTTGCATAATTTTTAGGCGCTCGGTAGCGATTGCAATTCCACGCGAAAAATGATTTTTAGAAGTTGTGGTTTTGCCTTTTCCGTTATCTGAAATTGTGATTTGCAATAATTCATTTTGAAGTAAAATAAACTCAATTTTAAAAGCAGGATGTAGAGATTCATCATTGAAAGCATGTTTGAAAATATTTTCTACAAAGGGTTGTAGCAGCATAGTTGGAATTTCAAAAGTGTCCTGCTTTATGGAGTCATCCACTAGTACCTCATATTGGATGCGATTATCAAAACGTTGGTTTTCTATTGCAATGTAGGTTCTTAAATACTCGATTTCATCCGCAATCGTGATGGTTTGTGAAGCGGAGTTATCTAATGTTTGACGCATTAAACTAGCAACTTCACTAATGTAAACAGCCGAGTTATGGGCATCTTTATTAAAAACAAAACTCTGAATCGTATTTAGAGCGTTGAATGTAAAATGAGGATTCATTTGG
>NZ_JAQWTM010000012.1 GCF_029242675.1 Flavobacterium sp. | reverse complement strand
AGAAAACTCTAATGAATTAGCTGTAATGGAATTTTTACTGAACAAACACACTGAATTTAAAAAAATATAGGCTGCAGTAAATACTAATTTACAACAACCTATTTATCTATTTTAACTATACTTCAATTTGCTCATGTTGTCATCCGCTGGAGCCAACCTCGACTTTTGACTTTATGACTTTTCAACTTTAGACTTACATTCATCTATTCAACCACCAAATACTTCCGTTTAAAACTGCTGCAAAACTCACCCAAGCGAGGTAAGGCAATAGTAAATAACCCGCAATTTTATCGATTTTTACAAATTGAGAATAGGTTTCAAAAATCATTAACCATAATATGATGATTTCAATTCCCGCTAGCATAGGATTGTGAAGTCCGAAAAACAAATACGACCATAAAGCATTCAATGCCAACTGTATTGCAAAGAAAACCAATGCTTTTTTCACAATTTCTTTTTCGTAATCAATTCGAGCCCAAACTAATCCTGCAGCAACTCCCATCATGGCATATAACGCACTCCATACAGGTGCAAATACCCAATTGGGAGGGTTAAAACTCGGTTTCACTAATGATGGATACCAATCTATGATACCCGCACGAGTCGAGTTCCCAGATATATAACCAATACCCAGACAGGTCACTACAACAATAAGTATTTTTGTAATCTTGTTCATTTTTTTTTGTATTTGAATTTTCAAATTTAATCAAAACTTAGAGGATAATTATAAAAAACGGAATCAAATACCCTATTATAATTTTCGCTGTTGAATAATTTCAAAAAGTTCTTTTTTGTAGGTATCGCCTATTGGGATACTGTTGCCATTGATGTAAACACTTAGAGAATCGGTTTTTGTGATATGACGTAACGACACAAGGAACGACTTATGGGTTTTGACAAATTCAGTAGCAGGTAAAAAATCCTCTATGCTCTTTAAGGTATTATTGGTAATTACTTGCTTGTCTTTTAAATGAATCGCAACGTAATTCTTTAATCCTTCAATGTAACAGATATCATTTACATATACTTTTTCAAAATTATTTTTACCATCGGTTTTAATAAAAAGGTACTCATTTTGCTCTTTTGAAACTTCCTTTTGCACCTCTTTCACTTCGGTTTGAAAAGTATTCTTTACTTTTAAAACTGCTTCATAAAAACGTTCAAATTCAAATGGTTTTAATAAGTAGTCAATAGCATCGACTTCATAACTTTGAAGCGCAAATTGCGGATAAGCTGTCGTGAAAATAATATTTGTTTTTCCTTTAACAATCTTCGACAGTTGCAAACCCGTTAAATCTGGCATTTGGATATCCATAAATACCAAATCAATATTCCCCTCTTCTATTTTTGAAAGTGCTTCTAAGGAACTGGTTGTTGTTGCAATTAATTCTAAAAACGGAACCTTACTCACATATTTTTCTAAAAGTCGGATCGCTGGCGGTTCGTCATCGACAATAAGACATTTTACTATTTTCATCTTTTTGATTGAATTGGTAGTTGTAAAAAAGTGCGAAACACATCCTCTGACTGTTCGTATCGCAATACATAATCGTTCTTGAAAATGGCGCTTAATCTTCGTTCTAAATTTTCTTTTCCTATTCCGCTTGCACTGTATTGCTCAGCAACCGAAACTAGATTAGCTGTTTCCATACTAATACATTCTTCGGTAACAATAATACTTATTTTAGCTGGAAAAGCACTGTTGGTAACCACACCATGTTTAAAAATATTTTCGACAAAATGAATAAAAACTAAGGAAGGCACAGGCTGATCACTTATGGTTCCTGTTACATTATATTCTAAAAATAAGGTGTCTTCAAATCTTTTTCGGTGCAGGTAAATGTAATCCTCAATAAAATTAATCTCTTTGGACAACGGCATAAATTCGGTACCTGCTTCATAGGTTACGTACCGTAATAGTTGGCACAAACGCAGAATGTCTTTGGCAACTTTAGGCTGTTCATCAATTAAATCAGTATAAAAAGCATTGAGTGTATTAAATAAAAAATGCGGCTCTAATTGTGATTTGAGCAAACTAAGCTCTGCCTTATTGTAATCTATTTCTAGATTGTGAATTCTCGTTTGATTTGACGCAAACTCAAAGAAAAGATAAACCAAAGTACTGTACAATACTGCTTTTATGGCATAGAGAGAATTGTCAAAAGTGTAAAACAAAAATTTCCTTGACTCTTCAAAATAATTGTGCTGCCCCGTGAAATGATATAAAATCACTTCCTCCAGTAAATAACGAACACGTCCAAAAACAACAATTAAAATAAGGACACCAATAGCAAACCTAAAATAGTGTTTCTTCCCCAACGTAAACGGACTTACAATATAAAAGTTAACAGCATAGGTGGTAAATGTTGCCGTGTATATAACTATTCTATTAAAATTTAAAGGCAACTGAAAGTTACTAAGCAGTTGCTTATCGCCGCCATACACGTAATCAGATAAGAGATCTAAAACCACTATGATAAGGACTAAGATTAAATGAAAGTATCCTTGTTTTTTATTTATTTCCATGGGATGAAATTAAACATTATCTGTTGATTTATTCTTTTTTTTACACCAACCACCCAAATTAATAGACCAAAGCATTTTTTTTAGACAAAAAACAGGAAAAAATCTGTTTTCAGCTTTTCATGTAGTAGAAAGTCCCACTGGTGTAAAATGAATTCGGGGGTTGAGGTACTACTCTACATTTGCTACCAACAAAATAACATACCATGAAAACCGCTATCACCCTTTTATTATTTTTCAGTCTGAATGTACTTTCTGCACAAAGCAGTAGCATCTCAGGAACAGTTGAATCAAAAAGCAACAGAGAAAAAATCGCCTTTGCTTCCGTTTCTGTTTTTGATGCTACAACTAAATCATTTGTAAAAGCAACTACCACTGACGAAAAAGGAAACTTTAGCATTCCGTTGACTAATGTAGCTTTTTTTGTCCAAATTGAAATGATTGGTTACAAAACCTTTGAGTCAAAAACGTTAACGCCTACAAAGGGCAACTTGACTCAAAACTTTGAATTAGAGGAAGATGTCCAAGCCCTGAAAGAAGTGGTTGTGATGCATAATAAAAGTTTGATTAAATTAAGCCGAGACAAAATGATCTTTGACATCGACAAAGCCGGTTTTGGTAATGGTAACGATGCACTTGAAACCTTAAGTAAACTACCTGGTGTACAATTAGACAAAGACGAAAACGTAGTTTTTAGAGGCAGCAATAATCTTCAAATTATGATTGACGGCAAACCATCATTGTTAACGGGTGAAGAATTGAAGCAATACCTTAAAACTTTAGATGGTGCTAATATCAAAGCCGTGGAAATTATCGCTAACCCATCGGCAAAATATGATGCGGCAGGAAGCGCAGGTATTTTTAACATCGTACTGAAAAAATCAGCTGCTACGGGATTAACTGGAAATATACGCTCTTCCATTGGCTATGCCGAATTCATCAAAAACTATAACGGACTAAACCTGTACAACAATACCGAAAAATGGAACCTGAAATTTGGTCTGAACCAAGGTTATGCCGAGAGTATCAATCGCAGAAACATTGATCAAACGGTAGTTACACCTACACTTACAACGACGCTATTGCAAAAAAATGATTGGTTACCTGTCTCTAATAGTTATTCGGGGAATTTTGGAGCATCGCATCAATTAAATAAAAATGCTACTGTGGGCGCTTCAACAAACTACAGTATTTATAAAAGTGATGAAAAAACAAACGGTCGTACCGAAGAGTTTGACAATGCCATTTATGAGAGATACACCATTCTGAACACACAAGATGACAAAATAAATAAAACGTTAACTAGTACTTTGTTTTACAATTTTGCCTCAGATAGTTTGGATACTAAAATCGATGCGCAATTAAGCTATGCTAATTATCAAAATGACAGTGATCGTCTAACGTCTAACGCTTACTTTAATGCCAACACCAATGCAATGTATAAAAATAGTGAAGCGGTCAAATTCCAAAACCCAACCAACTTCAATATTGTCAATGCAAAAGTAGATTTTGAGAAAAAAATATCCAAAACATTCAATTTTGAAACGGGTTCTAAATTGAGCTATGTAAATAATGACTACACCATCAAATTGCAAGACAGAGACGATCAAGGTAATTTTGTCTTGAACACCAACCCAAGCAATCATTTGGTTTACAAAGAATCTATTTTGTCAGGTTACGGAATCACAAATTTTACAAAAGGAAAGTTTGATATTCAGGCTGGACTACGTGCTGAATACATCAACTACAATGCTACCTCTTTAACCTCCAACAGCAGCAACAAAGACAATTATTTATCACTGTTTCCTTCTTTTAGCGTTAATGGGAACTTCAACAACAATCAATATAAATTCTCTTATAGCCGACGCATCCAAAGACCGCGTTACTTAGCCTTAAACCCATATTACGAGTACATTGACACCTACAACGTTTCAGTAGGGAATCCAAATTTGACACCTCAATTCACCGATGCTTTTGAGCTGGTTTGGATTAAAAAGCAAAAAACATCCGTTTCTTTATACGCTAATTTTTCAAGAGATGAAATCTACCAAATTATAGCTTACAACCCCGATACTAAAATAACTACGCTATTTTCTGATAACATCGGAAAATCTAAAAGTATTGGACTATCATTTAATACTAGTTATGCTGTAAAAAAATGGTGGGAAGTACAACTAAATACTGAAGTTGCTTATGGTCAAGCAACATCTAATCTAGAAGGATATCGATTCAACAATAGCGGCGTTTCCTTTTCGGGAGCTTTAAATCAATCGTTCACTTTAGCTAAAGACTGGAGTGCTACTTGGAATAGCTTTTATAGCCAGAATGGCAACTACGGAAATACAAGTTTCAAACCGTCATACGATATGTCTTTTAGTATGCGAAAAGACTTTTTAAGTAAAAAACTACGAATGAATTTAAGTGCTCAAAACGTATTGAAAAAAAGTCAATGGATCCAAAGCACGCAGCAAGACAACGTGACTACTAATTGGGTTAACCGCTGGGAAACGCGAAAAGTAACGCTTTCACTTACTTATAATTTTGGTACTGCTAAAAAGAAAGAAGTTAAGGATGCTGACCTAAATGAGGAACAAAACAGATTGTAATATTTTAAAAATACAATCTAGTGTAACCAACAAATTAACACTATAGTATTTGAACAAAAATCTGTGAATCTGTGGCCTAAAAATAATTATATTTGTGAAAATTTTACAATTCATGTCCACACTAATCGATTTTATTCCACAACCCTATTCTCATACTTTAGAAAGCGGTGAATTCCAATGGAGCGCACCAAGTAATATTGCTTTAGTTAAATATTGGGGTAAAAAAGACAATCAAATTCCGGCCAATCCATCGGTGAGTTTTACTCTAAATAATTGTAAAACAATTACAAAGTTGGCTTTCGCCAAAAAGGATGTTTCGACTTCGCTTGTCACTGTTGCACCGGGAAAATTTTCGTTTGATTTGCTTTTTGAAGGTAAACCAAAAGAAGACTTTAAGCCCAAAATCCAAAAATTCTTAGAGAGAATCGAAGTGTATCTTCCGTTTTTGAAAGACTATCACTTTACTATTGATACCGAAAACACGTTTCCCCATAGTTCTGGGATTGCATCATCGGCATCAGGAATGGCAGCTTTAGCGATGAACTTGATGAGTTTAGAAAAAGCGCTAAATCCTGAAATGACTGATGATTATTTTTACCAAAAAGCGTCATTGTTAGCACGATTAGGATCAGGAAGTGCTTGTCGTAGTGTCAAAGGACAGGTGGTTGTTTGGGGAAACCAAGCGAATATTCAAGGAAGCTCTGATTTATATGGAGTAGAATTTCCAGGCGAAATTCATGATAATTTCAAGCAGTACCAAGACACTATTTTACTAGTCGACAAAGGCGAAAAGCAAGTTTCGAGTACAGTTGGCCATGATTTAATGCACAATCACCCTTATGCTGATCGACGTTTTGCCCAAGCGCATGACAACTTAGATGCCTTGATTACTATTTTTAAAAGTGGTGATTTAGATGCCTTTATAAAAGTGGTCGAAAGCGAAGCACTGACCTTGCACGCCATGATGATGACTTCGATGCCCTATTTTATACTAATGAAACCAAACACCTTGGAGATTATCAATGCAATTTGGAAATTCAGAAATGAGACTAAAATCCCTGTTTGTTTCACCCTTGATGCAGGTGCAAATGTGCATGTTTTATATCCAAATAACGTTAGCGAAAAAGTTTTGCAATTTATTAAGAACGAATTAGTTGGCTATTGCCAAAATGGGCAGTACCTTTGTGACCAAATTGGAAATGGAGCTATGATGCTTTAATTGAATTATTTGTTTACCTTTAGCAAATAATGAATGAACAGTATGGATATTCAATTAGAAAAACAGAAAATCATTGAAAAGTTATTGAAAACCAATGACGAATCAATTATTAAGTCTATTAAATCCCTTTTACAAAAAGAAAAGAAGGATTTTTGGGAGGAGTTGACGAAGGAAGAGAAAAAAGGAATCGAAGAAGGGATTGAAGATTTTAAAAATGGGAATACCACATCTTGGGATGACTTTATTGTCAACTATCTTTAATGAGAAAGGTGATTATTTCAAAAAGAGCAACTTATGAATTAGAAGATTTATTTGATTTTCTTGATTATAAATGGTCTGTAAGTATTCGTAAGAAAGTTGCACAGAAATTAAATAACCATATTGAAAAAATCAGATTAGACCCTGAGTTATTTCCAAAATCAAATATACGAAGTACACGAAAATGTGTTATTTCAAAACAGATTACCTTGTATTATGACTTTGACGACAAAAATTTAAATATTCTTCGTGTTTTAGATACAAGACAAGACCCAAATAAGATTAAAAAAATAGAATAATTACCAACCCCAAATTGATAATTTACAATACTATGAAAGGACCTTTATTTTACTCAAAAATATTACTATTTGGAGAATACGGAATTATTCGTGACTCTAAAGGATTATCTATTCCTTATAATTTTTACAATGGTGCCTTAAAAAGAGATGAAGATCCATCAGCAGAAGCAATTGCTTCTAACGAAAGTTTAAATCGTTTTACTGTCTATTTAGAGACTTTGCAAACAGAGCAACCTAATTTAGTTTCTTTTGCAATCGATGAACTAAAAAATGATGTAGCTACAGGAATGTACTTTGATTCCAGTATTCCGCAAGGATATGGTGTGGGT
>NZ_JAQWTM010000050.1 GCF_029242675.1 Flavobacterium sp. | reverse complement strand
ACTGCTGCAACGCCTGTTGATGCAAATGGAAACTTAGTTACTACTGATAAAAAATGGGATACTAATTGGGCCAATTTAATTTTAGATAACTCAGCTGTTAGAACAGAGCATACCGTAGCATTATCAGCTGGTAGTGAAAACACTAAATATTATTTTACTACAAATTACCTTTCACAAGAAGGAAATGTTACAACATCAAAATTTGATAGATTGAATACTAGATTAAGTATTGATACTAAGGTCAATGAATGGTTAAAAAGTGGAGTGACGATGTTTTACTCAACTTCTGATCAAAACTTTCCTTCTCAAAGTGGTACTAGTTATCAAAGTGCTGTACAATTTATTTATAATGTACCTTCAATTTATCCAGTTTACAGAAGAGATGGAAATGGTGATTTATTGTTAGATGGTAAAGGTGAAAAGCAATTTGACTACGGTGCAAACACAGGTCAATTAGTGAACGCTAATCGTCCTGTTTTTGAAAATGAAAATGCATTCGGTTCATTATATAAATATGATATAGGATACAAAAGAGATAATTTCACTGCTAATACGTATTTAGAAGCAGCACTTGCAGAAGGATTATCATTTAAAACTACTGTAGCTTTTGAAAAGTATATTTATGATTCATTTACTTACGCAAGTAGTGAAGTAGGATATGCTTCAAATGTAAATGGTAGAGTGACACAAAATAGAAATATTACTACAGGAGTAAACGTTACCAATGCTTTAAATTATAAAAAGACGTTTGGTGACCATACTTTTGGAGCAGATTTAATTCAAGAAGCATATCAGTTTAAAATTGATGCTTTAGGAGCTCAAGGTGAAGGGTTTTTACCAGGTGTTACCGTTTTAAATGGTAGTACTACACCATCATCTGTTTCGGGTTACACTGCAAAGGATAGAATTTCAAGTTATTTAGGTCGTTTGAGCTATGATTATAAAGAAAAGTATTTCTTAGAAGGTTCATTTCGTAGAGATGGATCATCTAGATTTAGCTCTGATGTAAGATGGGGAAGCTTCTATGCAGTAGGAGGATCATGGGTGATTTCAGAAGAAAACTTCTTAAAGGATAGTAAATTTGTTTCTAGCTTAAAACTTAGAGGATCTTATGGAGAGTTAGGAAATAATCAAGCACAAACTTCAACAGGAGCTAATTCTTATTTTCCTTACATCCAATCTTTTGAAACAGGTTATAATGAACTTACAAATACTGGAGTAGTTTTAGGAGGTCTTGTAGATGGTGGTTTAACATGGGAGAAAACAGGTTCTACAGATATAGGATTGGATTTTGGATTGTTTAATAATAGAATTACAGGTTCGGTAGATTACTACAATAAAAATTCTATTGATTTACTTTACAATCAGCCAATTGCTGGGTCTACAGGAAATACTGGGATACTTACAAATGTAGGTGGTCTGAGAAACTACGGATATGAATTCACATTGAATTCTACCAATATTGAAACACCATCATTTACTTGGACAACAGGACTTAATTTTTCTTTGGACAAAAATGAAGTTACTGAGCTGACTCAAGGTAGTTTTGTAAATGGAACAAAAAGATGGGAAGTAGGAAAATCATTGTACGAATTCTTTATGCAAGAATGGGCAGGGGTTGATCCAGAGGATGGATACGGTATGTGGTACAAAGATGTGCTAGATGTAGACGGTAATGCTACAGGTGAAAAAGTTACAACTAAAGTGTATACTGAAGCTACTAGAAATTATGTAGATAAATCTTCTTTACCTAAAGCTGTAGGAGGGTTAACAAATTACTTCAGATACAATAATTTTGACATGAATATTCTTTTTAACTTTAGTTATGGTGCATATGTTTATGATAGTACGTACGCAAGTTTAATGGAAGGATTCGAGACAGCTGGTAGAGCTTCTCATCAAGATATTGAGAATCGTTGGCAAAATCCTGGTGACATTACAGATACACCATTATTATTAGCTTCAAACAATGACTTCAATAGTACATCAAGTAGATTTTTATTTAAAAATAATTATGTTAGATTGAAAGCATTGAACTTTGGTTATAACTTCCCAACTGACATGATTGAGAAAATGAACTTAAGCAAGTTAAGATTGTATTTCCAAGGAGATAACTTATGGACATATCAATCTCATAAAGGAATCGATCCTGAGCAAAGTTTTGCAGGAACGACTGATAGTAGATCATACAATCAAAGAGTTGTGTCTTTTGGTGTTAATTTAGAATTTTAAAAAAAAAATATGAAAAATATAATTATAAAAATATTCATAGCTTTTATGGCTTTGTTTATGACTGTAAGCTGTAGCGAAGAGTTTCTTGATGAACCTACACCTACAGATACTGTTTCACCAGAGATCGTTTTTGGATCTAGAGAGGGTGTAGAAGCTTTCATATCTGGTATTATGAGAAGATTTAGAGGACAGTATGACTCTACTGATTCAGCTGGTTTGAATTCAATTTTCTATGCTAGATCTTTAAAAGGTAATGACATTATTCAATCAAGCACTTGGTTTAGAGATGATTATTCAAATACAAACCGTGAGCCTTCTTATAGAAGAACTAGGTTTACTTGGAACTACTGTTATTACATGATTAATCAAGCTAATTCATTAATTGCAGGTGTTGAAGCAAGTGATTTAAGTGTTGCTGATAAAAAAGAATTTAGCGCATATGGATTCGCATTGCGTGGTTTCTTCTATCACCAATTAGTATTAGAATTTTCGTCTACTTATTCATTAGATAAAAATTTCCCTGCTCCACCTATCTATACAGAATCTGTTGCAGCAGGTAAAGCAATGTCAACAGTAGATGAGGTATACAAGCAAATTGTATCAGATTTAACAATGGCAGTTGATGGTTTAACAGCTGATCGCTTAGGTAAATCTTACATCAACAAGAATGTTGCACAAGGTATTTTAGCTCAAGTTTATCAGGTAATGGGTAACTGGCAGGGAGCCGCAGATGCTGCAAAAGCTGCCTACGGTGGAGATATTACAACTGCTTTGAATTTTGACTATGCTAAGGGATTTGATGATATTTCTAATTCTGAATGGATTTGGGGTAGTGCTCAAAGTACTGACCAATCTAATTACTATTGGAATGCTCCGGCATCAATGGCAGATCATTTTACTACATCTTACTCTGCAACGTTTATAAACAGAAACTTTGTTGATTTATTTTCGGAAACTGATATAAGAAGAGTGTTTGTTAAGAAAAGTGCAGCAATCACGGATTTGAATGATTATAGATATTGGATTACTCGTAAATTCACCTTTACATTTGCAGGAGATAATGCTATTATGAGAACAGCAGAGATGATTTTAATCGAAGCTGAAGCAAAAGCTAGAATTCCTGGTAAAGAAGCAGAAGCGCACACTTTATTATATTACTTGCAAAGTAAAAGAGATGCTGCTGCTGTAAAATCTACCAATACTGGTGCAGCACTAATCGAAGAAATCTTACTAGAGAGAAGAAAAGAATTGTATGCTGAGGTTGGAGTTGAATGGTTTGATGCTAAGCGTTTGCAGAGAGCAATTACTAGAACGGGAAATCACCGTGTTGGTACATCTGCTAATTTGCTTGCAAATGACAAGAAATTCTATCTTAAAGTTCCTCAGGCAGAAATTGATGCCAATCTTTTAATCGATGATTCTGTGAATGAAAACAGATAATATTGATTTTATTATACTTAAGGCCCCCTCATTATTTAATAGTGAGGGGGTTTTGTATTAAATAGTAATTCTAGTCGTAACTCTGTTTTTTTATATCTGATTAAAAATTACCTTTGTTGCTTTACATTCTAGTTCATAACTGCATATCTAATCTTATCTATCAATGCGAATTCTTAGTTACCTATATTTACTTTTACTACCGTGTCTAATTTATTCTCAGTCTAGGCCTATTCAATCATTGAATGCTAAGATAGATAACAGAGAGTCATCCGATTCTATCAAACCAGAAAAAATAGCCAAGATTGATCAATATCGTTTTATAAATATTGATAGAGATACTACCTATCTAGATACATCTTTGACGATCCAAAGAGAGTATTCATTTAACTATTTACATAAAGATAACTTTGGGTTACTAGCATTCCCGAATGAAGGTCAAACTTACAACACCTTACAATACGGACTTGATAAATACAACCCTTATCCAGAGATGGGTTTTAAAGCTAAGCACTTTAACTTTCTTGAGGCTAACGATATTAAATACAGTTCTGTCGCAAATCCTGTAACCGAATTATATTTTAGATCAGTAATGCAAAAAGGACAAAACCTAGATGCTTTCTTTACCTTGAATATCAATCCTAGATTAAATTTTTCGATAGCCTACAAAGGTTTAAGGTCAGAGGGGAATTATATTAACCAACTGACAAGTACAGGGAATTTCAGGTTTACTTCAAGTTATAGTGCCAAGAATGAACGCTATGTTTTAAATGCGCATTATACGTACCAGGATATCTTGAATGAAGAAAATGGTGGAATCACTACAATTTCTGATTTCGAAAGTGAAAACACTGATTATGATAATCGTGAGCGTTTACAAGTTTATTTCTCAGATGCCCAATCATTTTTAAAAGGTAGAAGATTGTTTGCCGATCACTATTTTAGAGTTAATTCTAAAAAAGGTGCAAATAATTTATATGTAAACCATCAATTTAATTATGAGAATAAATTTTTTGAATTCAACCAACCTACCGTTACCTCTACTGTTGGTACGACTTCGATTATAAGATTTGGAGATTCATATAAGGATAGTGGTATCAATGATCAAACACATTATAATAAAATGTACAACAAAGTAGGTTTAACTTATGAGAATCTCACTTTAGGTAAATTTCAATTTTTTATAGATGATTACCAAAGTAATTTTTATTACAACCAAATATTAATTAGAACTGACGGCACGATTCCAGCTTCACTATCTCGAAATATTAATAGCGCAGGTGGGCAATATGATTACCAAAAGAATAAATGGACTGGTAAATTTTTATACTCAAGATCGATAACCAACCAGTCATTATCGAATCTAGATGCGAAAATGAAATACGATTTAAATGATGATTTTCAATTTAACTTTGAATACCAGAATTTAAATAAATTGCCTAATGACAATTATAATTTATATCAAAGTAGCTATGTGGCTTACAACTGGTCGAATGATTTTAAGAACGAGAAAGTAAATGAAATATCTGCTGAGGCTATAACACCGTGGTTAACTGCTTCTGCTAAATTCTCTACCTTAAACGATCATCTTTATTTTAATGATGTTGCTTTAGATGATGCGCAACAAATCGTGTCTCCACAGCAATTTGATAAAACAATCAACTACATTTCTCTTAAGTTAGGTCGCGAATTCAAGTATGGGAAGTTTGCTTTAGACAACACCATTTTGTACCAAAATGTGAGTCAGGATGATAATATTTTAAATGTTCCAAAAATTGTAACGCGAAACACAATTTACTTTACTGACTTTCTATTTAAAAAAGCGTTGTTCTTGCAAACGGGAATTA
Organism: Flavobacterium sp.; assembly: GCF_029242675.1. Lineage (GTDB taxonomy): Bacteria > Bacteroidota > Bacteroidia > Flavobacteriales > Flavobacteriaceae > Flavobacterium. The sequence goes on along the minus strand of NZ_JAQWTM010000050.1, from coordinate 23 downwards.
CATTAAATTATTTCTCTAAATAC
>NZ_JAQWTM010000006.1 GCF_029242675.1 Flavobacterium sp. | reverse complement strand
GTTATGATGTCACACTTTTGGTCAACGGTTTGCCTTTGGTACAAATAGAATTGAAACGTTCGGGTACAGAGATCAAAGAAGCTTTTAACCAAATCAATCGCTACCAATTGCATTCCTTCTGGAGCAATAGCGGGCTGTTTCAGTACGTGCAATTGTTTGTGATAAGTAATGGTGTAAATACTAAATATCTGGCCAATAACGAACTGCAATCGGTTAAGCAAACCTTCTTTTGGGCCGATGCCACTAATAAAAACATCACCGAGTTAATGCCTTTTGCGAAAGCGTTTTTAAACCCTACGCAACTTGGTAAAATGATTGCTCATTATATTGTGATCAACGAAACCCACAAAATAATGATGGTGTTGCGTCCGTACCAATATTATGCGACTGAAGCCATCATCAAGCAAGTCAGGCATACGAGTGACAACGCTTACATTTGGCACACCACGGGATCGGGTAAAACACTAACCTCGTTCAAGGCCAGTCAAATTTTGATGGATTTGCCTGATGTGTATAAAGTCGTTTTTGTGGTCGATAGAAAAGATTTGGATTTCCAGACGATGAACGAATTCAACGCCTTCAAAAAAGACAGCGTTGATGTAACCGACAATACCCAATCTTTAGTAAAACAACTGACCGATAATACCAAGTTGGTCTTAACCACAATTCAGAAATTGAATAATGCCGTTTCAGATCGTTTTAAACACCAAATTGAACCGCTACGGCATAAAAAAATAGTTTTCATTTTTGATGAATGTCACCGTTCTCAATTTGGTGAAACCCATGAAAGGATTACCAAGTTTTTTGATAAGAGTCAGTTGATTGGTTTTACAGGAACGCCCATTTTTGCAGAGAACGCTTCTAAAAATGACAAAGGAAAGCGCACTACAAAAGATTTATTTGGCGACTGCCTGCACAAATACGTGATCACCGATGCCATTCGAGACGAAAACGTACTCCGTTTTGGGATTGAATATGTTGGGAAATACAAGAACAAAAGCAAATCGTTTATTGATTTAGAAGTCGAAGACATCGACAAACAAGAAGTACTGGATTCGCCTATGCGTATCGAGAAAATTGTAGATTACATTATAGCACATCACGATCAAAAAACGTTCAACAAGCAATATTCGGCTTTATTGACGGTGAGCAGTATTGATAATGCTGTGCAGTATTATGATTTATTCCAACAAAAGAAAGAAGCAGGCGAGCATGATTTGCGCATTGCTACAATTTTTACTTTTGGCGCCAATGAAGATTCAGATCAAGCACAGGACTATTTGCCAGACGATGAAGAATCTGATTTTGACATGGCAGCCGAGCCATCGAGTCAATATGGCTCCAAACACAGTCGCGACAAACTAGAAACCTATATTGGGCATTACAACCAAATGTATAATGGGAGTTTTACAACGAAGGATTCAGCGTTGTTTGAATCGTATTTCAAAGACATCAGCAAACGATTGAAAGATCGAGAGAAGAAAAACTTTAATGATGCCAAAGATCGTTTGGATATTGTGATTGTCGTAAACATGATGCTAACTGGATTTGATGCTAAAAAAGTAAATACCTTGTACGTAGATAAAAACTTGAAGCAACACGGCTTAATTCAGGCGTATTCAAGAACAAACAGAATTTTAGGCGAACAGAAATCGCAAGGAAATATTCTTTCTTTTCGAAATCTAAAAAAAGCGACAGATGATGCCATTACGTTATTTTCGAACAAAGATGCTATTGATGTGGTGACAATGCCCGACTATGACAAGATCGCTGAAAAGTTTGAAGAAGCATTAAAAAAGATGCGAGAAATCACGCCAACTTATCAAAGTGTAAACGACCTAGAAACCGAAGATGCAGAAGCTTTGTTTGTGCAAGCCTTCAGAAAATTGTTGCGTGCCATGAACGTATTGCAATCCTACACCGATTTTGATTGGGAAGACATTGCCATAGACGAACAAGAATTTGAAGATTATAAAAGCAAATATCTTGACCTGTACGAGAAAGTAAAGCGAGACACCAAAAAAGAGAAAACATCAATTCTAGACGATATCGATTTTGAGTTGGAATTGATCCACCGTGATCAAATCAATGTGGCGTACATATTGAAATTGATAGCACAGCTAAAAGGCACGAACACTTCTGAGGCCAAAGCGCAGCGCAAAGCCATATTGGATCTACTGGGAGGCGACATTCAGTTGAGAAGCAAGCGAGAGCTGATTCAGAAATTCATAGATGAGAACATGCCGAACATCAAAGACGGCGACAACATCGAAGAAGAATTTGAGAAATTCTGGCAAGAGCAAAAAGTACTAGCCTTAGGGAAGCTGTGTGAGGAGGAACACCTAGACAAAGCACAATTCAAAGCCTTAATCGATGCGTACATCTACAGCGGTCGTGAACCCATAAAAGACGAGGTTTTCCAGTGCCTAGACAATAGACCAAGCATATTGCAAGCGAGAGTTATCGGGGATCGAATTATTGCAAAAATGAAGGAGTTTGTGGAGTTGTTTGAGAAGGGGATGGTGGCGTAAGGGGATTATGAAATGTCCTTTCAGTAAGTATTGAGAGAGACGTTGCAAGGAGAGGAAAAGGTTTTTTAAAAAAATAAATATCAACTACGAAAACTATTGATTATGGCAGATATTACTACCAAAGAAATAAAAATAAACTATACATTTCTTACAAATAAACCATTAGGAGAAGATTTATTTGTAAATAAATCACAAGATAAGATTGCAAATGTAATCAGTGAGAAAATAATTAATGATCCTGAATTTAAAATCATTGGTATTGATGGAGAATGGGGTTCTGGTAAAAGTAATTTAGTTAGATTAGTAGAAAAGAAACTTGAAAATTCGCATAAATTTTTTGTTTATGATGTTTGGGGGCATCAGGAAGATGAACAAAGAAAATCTATTTTGGTTGAATTAACTGAATTTATTAAACAAGAAGATGACTTACTAAAGAAAGGTAATAAAAAAGTTTGGGATAATAATCTAAAAATTTTATTAGCTAAGTCAAAAGAAACTACAACAATTAATCAGCCTTATTTGAGTGTTGGTTTTATTTTTAGTTTATTTTCAATCGTTTATGTGCCAACCGTAAATGTTTTTAAAGATTCTCTTAAAGACTTTTTTGAAATAGAATCATGGTTTTGGAAACTGGTATTAGTTGCGTTTCCAATCTTTATTGTTTTAAGCATCTATATCTGGAATTTGATTAAGAATTGGACTAATAAAAAAGGTTTTTGGAAATCATTTAGATGTTCAGCTGAAGAAACTTTTCAAGTATACACTAATAAACAAACACAAGAAACAAAAATTGAGACCATTTCAGAAGATCAGCCTTCGGTAAGAGATTTTCAGAAATGGATGGAAGATATTAATAATGATTTAGAAAAAAAATTAGTAATAGTATTTGATAATTTTGATAGGTTACCTAAAAAACACATACTGAATATTTGGTCTTCCATTCATATATTTTTTGCAGAAAAAAAATATTCTAATATAAAAGTTATCATACCATTTGATAGGGAACATGTTCAAAATGCTTTTAAAGAATTAAACGGAATAGATAGTAAATTTGGAGATGACTATGTCAATAAAACATTTGACATTGTATTTAGAATCACCTTGCCAATTATGTCAAATTGGAAAAAGTTCTTTACTGAACAATGGGGAAAAGCTTTTGAGAATGCCGATGAGGATGAATTAAAATTGGTCATTCAAGTTTATGAATTTTTAAACAGAAGAATTACACCAAGAGAAATTATTTCATTTATCAATGAAATTCTAACTGTCAAATTATTAGATGCTAATTTTAAAGAAAGATACATTGCAATTTTTGTATTAAAAAAGTATGATATTTTAAATGCTCCACTTAAAGCAATTACAGATCTTGAATATTTAAAAGGGTTAAAATCTTTATATGAAAACGATATTGATTTTTCAAAACAACTAACAGCGATTATTTATCATATTGATGTAGAAAATGCTTTGGAGCTTGTTTATACTCAAGAGTTAAAAGATTCCCTTATTAAAAATGATGTTGAGCAATTTAATATTATTTGCCAATCTGAATTTGTTGATGATATTTTTAACTCAGCAATAGCAGATATAGAAATTTTAGAAAATCCAATAAAAACATTGGCTGAGTTAAAGAAGGATTCAAATCTTTCAGAGTTATATATAAATCAAGCGTGGAAAATATTTTATCAAAAAGTTTTAACTTCTAATTTAAAAATCGAGAAACTTAAAATTGAAGAATGGCAATTGAAATTACTACAAAATATTTCAGATAACAGATATTTAAATAGACTATTTCAAGGATATATAAAATTAATAAATGATGAAAATGTCTTAGATTATTCAAAATTGATTGATATCATTAAAAAAGAATTAGGAGACAGTCGTGTTTCAGTTTTATTAAATGAAAAAACGGTTGATGCAGTGGCATTTTTAAAATTGGTTGAAGATAAAGGTGAGAATTATTCGGATTATAAATTAAATGGTAAGCAGAGGGATTTAGATACTCATCTTTCAGAAATGGATATGCAAAATATTCTTGAATTAAAGCAAACAAAAGTTATTGCAAAAAAATTCAATTTAGATAATTACAGCAAGCATTTAAAAAGTAATTTAATAGCATTTGCAAGTGCGAATAATTTTCAAAAAACTAATGATACCTTAATTAAAGTTAAAGAAAATACAAAAAAGAGCGGAGATTTAAAAGATGTTTTCAATGACGAAAGAGTTTACTCTTTGTATACAAATAATGTTTCTTCTAAATTACCAATAATTGATGATTTCATAGCGATGAGAATAGCGAAGGGGAGTATGTTTAACAGTTCTTATTCTCCTCCATTTGATGCTATTTTAAATTTAGAAGATGAGAATAAAGCAGATAAATTAGCTTCATTACTTCTTTACTATGTGGATTATGGTGATTTATTATTAAAGGCTAAAGATTTTAGTAATTCTCCTTTGTTTCGAAAAATTATTCTTAAAATGTTCGTAAAAACAAATTTTACAAAGAATGCAAATATTACACAATTGATTAAAAATTATCAAGTAATTAAATCAAGCTTGAAAATTGTAGACTCTTCATTGTTAGAGGAAATTAATAGATGGGAATTGGATAAAACAAAATTAGAAATTAATGAGTTAGATGATAATTTTGTAAATGATTGTTTTGATAATCAAGATTTAAGAATTTCAAAATATTTTATTGAAAAATTTAATGAAGAATTCAAAAATCTTGATGAAGAAGGTTGTCAAGAAGTTTTTGATAATCATTCCAATATCCATTCAAAATATTTTCAAAAGTTGAGCTTAGATTCACTAACGCAAATTTCACTAGATATCTTCGAAAAGAAAATCTTAGAAAACTTAAGTACTAATGTACTTCTGGGAAATTTGAAAATAGCCCTTGAAGTTTACGATTCTAATAACACGTCTTTATCAATAATAAATACATTGAAAAATGTTGTAGATCAGTATTTAATTTTAAATGTTTCACTTGACGTGAGTATTGCTAATGTGATCTTACCATATTTTATAAAGCATAATTTACTAAGCGGAAAAAATGATGTTTTTAGATTAATAATTAAAAATGAGTTTTTGTCTGATAATGATTTTGTTAAACTTTTGATTGATAACTCAAATGTTATTAAAGAATTATATCAGAAGGCAAGTGCTGAAAAAGAAGGTTTTAGAAATACTATTAATGAGAAGAGAGAAAATGATGAGTCAATTGAAGAATTAGCTAAATTAATCGATATTAGGAAAAAATCTAAAGAAAAAGGAGATAATTAATATTATTAGAAACTGAGGTAGCTATTAATTGAAACAACCCAGTTCTATTTAATATTAAAAAAAAAATAATTACACATAATGTTGATAGTTAGTTACAAATAATAACTTTTTACAGGCACCCAATGTACAATTTGTAATTGCTGTATATCAACGTAATGGAAAAATATATTATTAGTTATTTTTTTAAATATTTTTAATTAGCTCTAGCAATTTAAGAATAATTTTAAAAATAATATTTTAATCAAACAATGTAACTCTATCATCCAACAAATCCAAATACTTCTCTTTCATATCCTCAGAAAGAAAAGAAATTTCAAGCAGCTCCTTACATTTAGGAGTTGCTTTTTTCATTCGATTTAGAATTGTAGCTACTGTTTTTTCGTTGAGTTGTAATCTTTCTTTGATGTAATAATTCAAAAATGCGGTGAATAAACATTCTATTCACCGCATTTTTTGCGGAGAATAAACACTATATTTACCGCATCAAATAGTACAGTTATGGCAATCTACATACATCAACTTAAAAAGTGGCCCATGTTTTCATGGGAAGAGCAGGAATTTATATCGCTATTGAGCGAAGTGAGAAATTTGCAGGGCAAACTTATGGGTAAAGTGGAGCTATTAGGTTTTGAACTGAAAGGGGAAGCCAATTTAGAGACTTTAATTCAAGACGTCTTGCAAACTTCTGAAATAGAAGGAGAGATTTTAAATCCTGAATTAGTACGCTCCTCAATTGCAACGAGGTTGGGTTTAGTATTCTCTGGACTAGAAAACTCAGATCGAAATGTAGATGGGATTGTAGAATTGATGATCGATGCTACTCAAAACGACGATAAAGTACTTACTGAAGATCGATTGTTTGGTTGGCATGCTGCCTTGTTTCCAACAGGTAGAAGTGGGATGCATAAAATTGAAGTGGCAAAATGGCGCTCAGGTGCTATGCAAGTTGTTTCAGGAGGAATGGGTAGAGAGGTTGTTCATTATGAAGCTCCAAAAGAAGAACTCTTAACTAACGAAATGAAGCAGTTCGTAGATTGGTATAATAACGAACAAGAATTAGAATCGCTACTTAAAGCAGCTGTTGCTCATTTGTGGTTCATAACAATACATCCATTTGATGATGGTAACGGTAGAATAGCTAGAGCAATTACTGATATGCAACTTTCAAAATCAGATGGTGTTAACCAAAGATTCTATAGTATGTCTACTGAGATAAATAAACAAAAGAAAAGCTACTACACCATCCTAGAACGAACTCAGAAAGATGACCTTGATATCACAGCATGGATTATCTGGTTTTTAGAATGTTTAAAAAACAGTATAATCCATTCCAATGTGATCGTTGATAAAGTTGTAGCAAAGCACAATTTTTGGATGAAGAATGCTAGTAAGATTAGTAATGACCGTCAGCAAACCATGCTAAATAAGCTCATGGATAATTTTGACGGCAATTTAAATACAAGCAAGTGGGCTAAAATAACCAAAACTTCTCCAGACACGGCATTAAGGGATATCACTGACTTAGTAAATAAAGGCATTTTAATCAAAGCCAGCTCAGGTGGTAGAAGTACGCATTATTTACTAAAAGACATTTGTTAAAATAATAAATGCGGAGAATAATTAATTTATTCACCGCATTTTTTTGTGGAGTTTATTGAAACATCATAACTCTATCATCCAACAACTCCAAATACTTCTCTTTCATATCCTCAGAGAGAAAAGAAATTTCAAGCAGCTCCTTCCATTTAGGAGTTGCTTTTTTCATTTGATCTAAAATTGTAACTATTGTTTTTTCGTTGAGTTGTAATCTTTCTTTAGCATAATACTCTATAAAATCGGAGGCTTTTAGATTGCTTTTTTTTCCTTTCAATGGGAGTGCTATTTCTTCATTGGGATTTTTAATCGCTATAGTAGAATTCAGAAAATCATAAATAGGAGCGAGGGTTGTTTTACCATTTTTGGTGATTAACGAAAAGTTTTTCAAGTGCATGTCTTCATTGCCAGTTACAAAACAAAAAAGAATTCTTTTAAAAAAGTCTGCTTTTTCGATAGCAGGAAAAGAACAAAATTCATCTAATACCGGAATCAGTTTTTCCATGGTAAAACGGTATTTGGTATCTCTTGTATTAGCGGTTAATTGTGCAAAATCTTCGGTTGCCCATTTTTTTCCTTTACCGTGGCGATCAAAACGTTTAATGAAATAAGATAAACTTCTATCTTTTCCGTACAGCATTCCATGAAAAGGAACGTCCAAACCAAATGCTTTTGCCATTCGCATGGTTACGTCCTCGTTTTCGGGCAATTGTGGGAATAAGTCATTTTGCGGTTTGATGATGTAGGTTCCAAATTGATCTACAATTTTAAACTCTTGATCTACTATAGAAACAGCCGCACTAAGTTTTGGTTGTACCCCTTGAATGGATAGTTTTTTGGCTCTATTGGCAGCTTCTTGACGAAGTTCTACAGCAGTATAGGGTAAATCATTTAAGCGTGTCAATTTCGGCGCAATCAGGCGCATTCCTTTTGCACTGTATTTATCTGTTCCGCACAGTTCGTAAGTAATGGGACATCTATTCATTTTCCAACATTTTAACGGTTACAGATCCCACTAAATCATTCCCAGTTGCTATCAGTTGAGAGAAGTAATCTTTTTTGTCTATTTTACCAATACGTAATAATCCCTCAAGCATTATACCCTCGGGTAATAAGCCTTCAAAAAATGGTGGAAAAGTACTGTACTTAAAACTGTTTGTGGCTGTAGGCATAGTCAAAGAAACGGCTTCACCAATATAGTGAAGATCATATTCAAATTGATACTCCTTATTGGTAATCTCGGATAAGATTCCAGCTCTATTACCGTGAACAAATACAATTGCTTGTCTCATGCTTATTTATTAAGTGGGCTAATGAATTCTATTTTTATATTCAGCACATGGAGGACCGCTAGTAGATTATTGAATCGTACTGTTTCTTTGTTTTTTTCAATATCAAAAACGGTGGTCTTGCCAACTCCTGCAAGGTTTGCCAACTCGAGTTGGGATAGTCCAGCTTCTTTTCGATGATCTTTTACTAAAGTTCCTAAATCAAGATTGCTCATTTGTACTGTTTAAGCGGTAAAAATAGTCAATTTAATTGTGGTATTGAAATTTGTGATAGAAAATAAGTATTTTTTACTGTTATTGCGGTAAAATTAACTCACAAATGGTGCTTTTTGCTTATGAGTAAAGAAAGTGACATGAAATTACTGTTATAGCGGTAATGATTACGGATCAATGCGGTGATTAGAAACAATTACCACCGCTTAATTTTAATGTTACCAAAAAAGTTAAGTACATTACAGATCTAACTATTTTTGAAATATTTGGAATTCTCAAAAACATCATCAATGATTTTATCTAATTTTTTATTAGGTAACTTATTTAGATAAGCTTGTGTAGTTTTTATATCTGTATGGCCAAGCATTTCACTAATGGCGTCGATAGGTGTGTTTTCAAATTTTAAAAATGTGGCAAATGTATGTCTGGCAGTATAAAAAGTAATATGCTTATTAATTTTTAAAACCCGCATCATTTCTTTTAGCGCTGGATTTATTTTTCCGAGTAATTTATGACTACGGTTTTTAATCTGTTTTATAGTCATATTTTCACTCAGTAAGAGAGGAAAAAGATAAGAGATCATCGATTTTTGATTGTATAGTTCTAGTATTTTATAAGAATGATTTTGTAGTTTAAAATCCAAATGAACACCAGTTTTAGATCTGATATAGCTTAGCCTCCTATCATATAAATTTGAGTTGTTTAATTGGAGTAAGTCAATAAAATTCATTCCCCTACAGTAAAAACTAAATAGATACATGTCTTTCGCAAATTGATGATCTTTATTTGAGCTGAAATCTTCCAAAATCAGTTTTTGTAGCTCTTCATCAGTCAAATATTCTCGTTTTGCTTCTTTTTTAAGTGCTGAAATTTTGTAATGCTTAAAAGGATAGTTGTTTGGAGAAATGATCTCTCTTTTGATTGCATTATTAAAAACTGCTCTAATTGTTCTCATTTTGATACTAATACCACTATCAGTCCCGCCATTACTTCGCAGAAAAGAATCATATTTTTCTAAGAACTCAAAATTTAAATCTTGAAATTTAAGTTCCGGTCTTTGATAGAATTTTTTGAGGGAGCTTAGAGTTTCTTTATAGATTTTTGCGGTACCAATTTTATTAGAATTTAGAAATTCATCTGTAATTTCTTGATGGAATTTATAATAATCTAAAGTAGGTGCTTTGGTAATGTCATCGGCTTTTATTTCGTTTGCGATATCCTTAATTGTAAAGTCTACATTTAGTCGACGCTTCTCTCTAATAAAATCTTCAATCTTAAGATTTGTTTTGCTGATGAAATTATTTATTTCAGTAATCCGCTTTAGTTCTTGTCCTTTCTTATTTGTCTTCAGAGTATTCGTTTCAAAACTCCATGCATCTAATGCGCAAGAATAATTTGTTGCCATAGAAGTGTTGCGCCTATTCTTTATTAAAACCAAAACGATAGAATGTTTTCCATCCTTATTAGGAGTTTTCTTTATTGTAAATTTTATTGAAGCCATATTTTATATATTTTTGACGAACATTTGACGAACATTTGACGAACATTCCGTTGACAAAAGTATAAAATAATCAATAAAAAGAAAGTTTTATTAAATATAATGTGTTAAAAATCAATAAAGTAAACAAAAAGAATATAAAAGAAACAAAATGATACCTGTCTTCTAAGCAGGCGGTCGAAGGTTCGAATCCTTCTGCCTTCACAGAAACCACTCTTTTGAGTGGTTTTTTTGTTTAGGGTAGATTTGAAAAGATAATATTTTGGCTCAATTTGTCCAAGAGAATCTATAAACAGATCACTATAGTGGAGATTTACCTTTTATTTTTTCAGAGAGTCTTTTGACTATTTTCTAATTAATTGAAAATTCGATCCAAATCGGAATATGGTCAGAAATAGTACGTGCCTCTTGCAAGGAATTAAAATCTTTATAAAATGCAATGACTCCTTTGTTTTTAATACTGAAATTCACTGTGCTGTAAAATATATTATCAAATTCAGAAGCTAAGTATTGCCCCTGTACCCTTTCCTTTTTTAGTGAAGTTTTTTGGTTGATAAATGCAGGTTGATATCCCATTTTTTTTAGAGGATTAAAGACCGTATGAGCTTGAGGGCAATTCCAATCTCCGGCAAAAATTAAATTCAGTTTTGGGTATTCTAATGGTAAAAACTTAAAGTATTTGATTTCTGTTTCTGGTTGTCTATTTTTAGTTATTGCATGATAATTAATTACAGTAAACTGTTTATTGTCATATTCGAATGTGCAAATGTAGGGTTCTCGATCAATCGTTAAGTGGTACTTTTTCTCCAACCAAGGGCGACCAATTTTCTTTACTTTACTTTTTTTCCATAGGAAAGCATAGCGTTCCGTTTTGTAAGCGGAGCTAGAAGTAGGATCACTGATCACATAATCCCAACTGCTACCTTTTCTATTCAGCTCGTCAGCAAGTCTAGCTACTGCTTGTGCACCACCATAACCCGCTACTACTTCTTGAATCGCAATAATGTCAAAATCTTTAATTGTATTCGCCATGAATGCGATTTCACTATTGGATTTTGATTTCCCTAAGTTTTCAATGTTCCAGGAAAGGAGTTTGGTTTGGGCTGAAATTGAAAGCGTTGAGAAAAATACTAAAAGCAGTTTAGTCATATTGTTATTTATAGATGTATTTTAATTTGCTTTCAAAGGTACCTGATCATACTATGCAGTCGTACTATTAAAGCTGTTTTTTATAGATTACTTGCGTAAGAGATGGCAGCGGCATCCTTTTTATTTTGCCAAACGACTTTAGGAGTGGGCGAAATAAAAAGATATAGCGTACAGCTCGACCTCGTTGCTTGCAACAAAAGTGAGGATAGCCTATTGTTGTGCAACGAGGTTACGCCCAAAAAAGAAGAGGGATTGTTGATCGGATTGTTTGTAAATAAAAAAAGCTCCCAAGTAGGAAGCTTTATACGGAGTACGGGTGTTTTTAAATTATGCCCAGGTCTTTTGCAATACTAATTAAATGAATTGTATTGTTTGCTTTGAAGTAGATTTTAAGTTTATTGATGTTTTTTTCAATTGAACTTCTACTGTTCGGACTGATGCCTTTTTCCTTAAAAACGGCCTCCATATTTTCGTACGATATACCAATAGATAGATTTTTAATGAGCATAATATCATATTCATTGATTTCGCTAGTTGTTTTGTCTTGAAGTAGGTGGAGTAGTTCCGCCGAAATGTTCTCTGATTGGTTATTATAGGCCTTTTCTATAGCTGTTTTTAAGTCGTACATTGTATTTCGACCTTTTATTACATAGCCGTTTACTTGCAACTCATCAAAAAGGAGCTTGATGCGATGGGAGCGATCTTCAATTGAAAAAACAATGATTTTGATTTCAGGACTAATGGCTCTGACAGCCTGAATTAACTCTTCTCCAGAGTTGAGTTGGTTTTTATTATGATCTGCCTTGAATGACAAATCAGATATTAGCAATTGATACGGTTCGTTGTCTAACATTGCTTTTTTTATTTTTAGCAATGCCTCGTCGCAATATTTGGCATATTGTACATCTGAAACGTTAAGCTCACGCAGTATTTGTGCAGCACCTAAATCATTAAAATCTATATCGTCAGCTATTAGGACTTTTGTAAACATGCTCTTTTATTTTGGTAATGAAATTGTTGCTTTAAAACCTTTATTGGGTTCGGTTTCAAATGTAACTATTCCGTTTAAAGCATGAATACGGTTTTCCACATTTTGGAGACCATTTTTTAAAATTAATTCGTTGGCGAAACCAACACCATTGTCGGAGTAGCTGATTTTAATGGTGTTTTGGACTAAATCGAAACCAATTACAATAAAAGTAGCTTGGCTATATTTTTTCATATTTACCATAAATTCTTGTAAAACCCGTTGAATGGCAATCTTTTTTTCGATTGCTGTTTCGGACCAATTTATTGGTTGACCGTTTTTAATGATTACTTCAGTCGTCGTCGTTTTATAGCTATTAAGCATTTGCTTTAGTAGGTATTCGTAGTTTTCTCCGGTATCAATGGGGCTATTTTCTTTTGAGATGTTGCGGGTTCTCGTGTAGATTAAATCTAAGTTATTTAAAAGTGTTTCCTTTTTCTCTGGATTTTGCAAGTCTTGTGTGTCAGCGAATGTCATGGCATAAAACACATCATTAGCGAGTTCATCATGTAGTTTTTTAGCGATTCTAGTTTCAGTTGTATAACTTGCTTGGATGCGCTCCCTTTTAGTTTTGTTTTTAAAATGATTGATACCTGCAACTATTGAAATTAAAACTACAGCTAAAGCAAAATATAGGAGGTTGTTTTGGTTTTTTTTAGTTTCTAGAAGCAGCAGAGTTTCTGCTTTCTCAGCCTTTATTTGTATGTTCTCTAAATTGGCCTGTCGAGCATCATATTTAATTTTAGCAAATTGATTTTTGGCGTTATTCCGCACTTTTTTAATGCTATCGTTTAGTCTAATAAAGCGAGCCGTGTAGGGATTAATTCCTTTTTCATGATTTTCAGCCATTAAAAACTGCAATGCCTCTAATCGTTCATCAATACTGTGATGTAGTGTGGCTGCTTCGTATGCTTTTTGGGCGTAGTTGGTCGCGATCGTAGCATTAGTATTTTTGTAGAAATCAGCAAGGTGCAAGTAGTTTTCGATACTGCCGTAAGTGTCCTTATTGTTGGTTCTTATTGTTAAGGCTTCTTTTAGGAGCGTCAATCCTTGTTCGAATTGGTTGTTTTTGAAATAAGCATATCCAAGATTATCGACGATGTTTGCTTTTTGAGACGGAATCGTATCGAGTAAATTTAGTCTGTAGATTGGTTCCAAGAGTGCGATCGCTTTTGAGTATTGTTTTTGTTCGATAGCGACAGCAGCTAAATTATTAATAGGGGCTGTTTTTAAAACCTTATTTTCTGTTTGTTCGAGTACCTGGTTGTAGTACTTAATAGCATCACGGTAATTATATAATTCTTTGGCCGCAATTCCTAACAGGTTATAGGCTCCTAATAGATAAGCTTGATTTTCTTGAAGTAGCGGTAGGGATTCAGTTAATGTCTCTTCACTGCCTAAATAGTCGCCATAGGTTTGTTGAATGCTGGCTATCTGCATTAGGTTGTAAGCGGTGTATGCGGTGTCTTTTTCTACTGCAAAAATTTCTTTGGACTTAGAATAATAAAATAAGGCGCTGTCAAATTTTTTAGCAAAGTAAAAAGTATCTCCTTTTTCAGAATATTTAGTGGCTTGTATATACTGCGCACTTTCTTTTTGTTTGGTTTCAGGTTTATTGTTTTGTTGGCAGGCTAAAGCCAAAAGGCAAATGAAAAATATAAAAATCGGGGAACGGAACATGTTAAGTTTCTTTCCCCGAATGTACTATTTTATTACAAAATATAGCTTTTTATTATGGTTTTTTTGGAGGCAAATAATGTAAGAATAACGGGAATTATTAAAAGAAATGGTGTGGTTTTTTTATTCTTAGCCTAAAAACGCTAAATTTATACAAATTACAATTATGCAATCTTCTTTTAAGTCTTTAGTAGCAGTACTGTTCGTATTTCCTCTTTTTTCGTGCAATTCTCAAAGGGTTGTCTCTGATATAGCCAAAAATAACGTTAGTGATACCACCTTCGTTAATTTAAAAGAGTACAGTTCTGACTTTGTTTACGACATGAAATACGCTACATCAGACAATTTCTTGAATGCCAAAGTTTATGATTGCGATGAATGTTTTTTGAGGTTAAAAACGGTAGAAGCATTAGTGAAAGCCAATACCATTTTTATGTTAAAAGGCTTACGAATTAAACTTTTTGATTGCTATCGTCCTTTAGATATTCAAAAGAAAATGTGGGAAATCGTTCCCAATCCAAAATATGTTGCCGATCCCTCCAAAGGATCTATTCATAATCGCGGTGGAGCAGTAGATATTACCTTGGTAGATCAAGCGGGTAAGGAGTTGCATATGGGGACAGCTTTTGATTTTTTTGGAGTAGAGGCGAGTCATAACTATACCAAAATGTCTAAAAAAGTAAGAAGCAATCGCGCATTGCTAAAAAAAATAATGACTGCGAATGCATTTAATTCTTTTGATTCAGAGTGGTGGCATTACAATTTGAAAGCAGGGCTACAGGATAAGGTTTCCAATCAAAAATGGGAATGTAAGGAATAGTTTATTCTACACACTTTAGGAAGTTAATAAAATAGTTTTCTGGATTATAAACAGTTCCATCCATCTCTGATTTTATTTCTTTTTTAATTACAAAGTCTTCTAAGCCAGTCGAAAATTTTATGCGCATCAACGATACGGGTGAATTTTTTAAATCCTCTAGAGTTCCTTTTAAAAACATAAAAGTACCCACGGTCAGTCTATTGTCAAAACCTTTATCGTCGCGCAGTAAGGTTCCACAATTTTCTTGATCGATATGTAATAAGGTAATGATCTTTCCATTATCTAATTGTAGATAAAGTTTTGAGTTTTTGTCGAAACAGTTGGCCTTTATAAAAATATTACTTTTTTGAATTAGTTGAACATTCAAAATCATTAAACCATCATCATAAGTTAAGGTGTTAAAAATATAGCTCGAATTATCACCAAAATTCTTTTCACTCATAAGGTAGGCCTTGGTTTCCTTGTAGATTCCCAAGGAGTCTTTTACATTGGTACTGTACTCACATGGGACTTGAGCATTCATTGCTAGAGATAGTAAAAAAAAAGTAAGCGTAATTAGTGGTTTCATGATATTTTAAATTTTAGTGCAAATTAAAACTATTTTATCGTTATTTTGATCAGTTGTAAAGAAACAGTACGTATTCCCTCCCTCCTTTATTTTATATTTTTTCCGAATACTATCTACACTATCCGGAAAGTTCCTAGTGGTGATATTTGCTTGTTTTCCAACTAAAGTTTCTTTCATTTCCTTTTTTGTGTACTTGATGACTTGTTGAATTTCAAATGTTCTGCCAGGAAAACTAATATGTTCGTCTGAAGTATATAAATGCGAATGCTGTTGTAGTTTGTTGAGTTTGTAA
The DNA here is from genome assembly GCF_029242675.1 of Flavobacterium sp. GTDB lineage: Bacteria > Bacteroidota > Bacteroidia > Flavobacteriales > Flavobacteriaceae > Flavobacterium. Next base: position 96 of record NZ_JAQWTM010000006.1, on the reverse strand, counting down.
CTGCTACTAATGGCATCAAAACCACCTGATTTCATAATAGCACTATTGGGTTCGTATAGGTATTTTTGGGGTAGACCGTACGAAACCATTTCCACT
>NZ_JAQWTM010000015.1 GCF_029242675.1 Flavobacterium sp. | reverse complement strand
TATTCTGATTTTTAGTCAAATTGTGCTTTTCAAAAAATTTTAGCTCGAACCTCGCTACAAAAAATGTATTTTTACTTAAAATAAAAAATAATGACGCACGCTTTAAATATAGTCTGGAACCCATCAGAAGGAATTGATCTTGGTTTTTTCATGATCCGTTTCTATAGTCTAATGTTCGTAATTGCATTTGGACTAGGATGGTACATTATGAAAAACATCTTTGAAAGAGAAGGTGAATCAATTGAAAAATTAGATTCACTATTCATATGGTCCGTATTGGCTACCTTAATTGGAGCGCGTTTAGGACATGTCCTTTTTTACGATTGGGGTTATTTTAAAAACAACTTATTAGAAATATTTTTACCGGTTCGTTTTAGTCCTACATTTGAATTCACAGGTTTTCAAGGACTAGCAAGTCATGGCGCTGCCATTTCGATAATTGTAGCTATGTATTACTTTAGTAAAAAAGTACTACAGCGTCCGTTATTATGGATTTTGGATCGTATCGTAATAGCGGTAGCAAGTGGAGCAATTTTTGTTCGACTAGGTAATTTTTTCAATTCTGAAATTATTGGAAAAGAAACGACATCATCTTTTGGAATCCGTTTTTTACGTGATCAATTCACTCCCACCGATGCAATAAATGCGACCCAAATTGCCAATCCTAACGAGGCATATAAAGCGATAGCAACCGACCCTAAATTTGCTAATTTATTAGCACAAGTACCTGTAAAACACCCAACTCAGTTGTATGAGGCTGTTTGTTATATTTTTGTGTTTGCTATTTTGTTTTTCCTATATTGGAAGACTGAAGCTAGAAAAAAATCAGGATACTTATTTGGTTTATTCTTAGTCCTGTTGTTTTCTGTACGAATGGTAGTCGAATCAGTTAAAGAAAGCCAAGGTGGTTTTGAAAGTGCCTTAGGATTACTTTCAACAGGACAATGGCTAAGTATTCCTTTCATCTTAATCGGTTTTTACTTTGTTTTTACTGCTGAAAAGAAACTATAGTTATCTATTATCCATACCATTATATTTATAAAATTGCCTCATAAAGTTAAAACACTATATGGGGCAATTTTCATTTAGACACTTAACAAACTGCGTGTGAAATGTAATTAAATGAAATTTGACGCCACTAACACTATAAAATTTGCTGCTGTACATTAGTCCAATTATTTAATCTTCCTCACATAATTGACTATTTCTGCAAATAAAAAATCAGACACATTTTAAGAATATTGGTATTAAGGATCTTTTTATTAATACGCACAATTACCTTACATCCCTAAATAAAATATCAATACATTTTGTAGATGATTAAAAAACAATTAATACTTCATAAACTAGAAAAGTTAAAATCGTTTTAATGATGAATGTACTGTAATACATATCTGTTATATTCTTCATATAAATCCTACAGTATAACTAAGAAATATAATCTAAATCCACCACGTATATACCAGTTGCTCTCCTTTGCTGCTACCGTCGCATTGAGTAAGAATACAGTTATAAAGATAAAAACAGATTGGATAATGTATCTTTTCATTATTACGATTTATAAATGATATGGAATCTTAAAAACTAGGAGAATCTTAAGGGTAGTAAATATGTTAAAAATGAAATTGTTAAAAAATAAAAACCGACTAACTACAGTATTAAATCCCGTATTCGATACTATTAAACTACAAAAATACTAAGCCTTAATACTAGGTCAAAAAAAAGACCTAACAGTTGTTAGGTCTTTTACTTTCTGAATTAGCAGCAATTATGCTTCAGCATGTTGCTTTTCAATTATTTTTTTATCAGCAGCAGATATTGTATCTACTAATACCGGCGTAGCGATAAATAGTGAAGAATACGTACCAACTACGATACCAACTAACATTGCAAAGATAAATCCTCTGATTGACTCACCTCCAAAGATGAACATGATCAATAATACACCAATCATCGTTAACGAAGTATTGATTGTTCTTGACATAGTTGAATTAATAGATTGATTCACGATCTCTCCGAAATTACCTTTTACTTTACCATCAAGGAATTCACGAACCCTATCAAATACAATTACAGTATCATTCATCGAGTATCCAATAACCGTTAGGATTGCTGCAATAAAATGCTGGTCGATTTCCATTCCAAAAGGCATGAATTTATAACACAATGAGTAGATACCTAAAACAAAGATAACATCATGCGCCACAGCTGCGATAGCACCTAAACCATATTGCCATTTTCTAAAACTAATGATTAAGTATAAAAATACAATTAACATAGCTCCAAGTACTGCCCAGTATGCGTTAGTTTTAATATCCTCAGCAACAGTTGGTCCCACTTTAGATGCTTGTACAATACCAAACTTTTTACCATCATACGAGTTAACAAATTTGTCGTATGTTAAATCAGTACTGTAATACGATTTTAAAGTTTCGAATAGAATTTTATTAACTTCCTCGTCAGCTTCTGTACCGTGTTCTTGTACTTTATATTTAGTAGTAATTTTTAATTGATTGTCGTTACCAAAGATTTTCACCTCTGCGCTTCCATCAAAAACTTTAGCTAATTGTTCTTTTACCACTTCAGTTTCAACTGGTTTTTCAAAACGAACTTGAAAAGTTCTACCTCCTACAACATCTACACCTTGATCTAAACCATTTGTGAATAAAGAGATCACACTTACAACTACAACAATCGCAGAAAACGCATAAGTACCTTTTTTAATTCTTAAGAAATCAAAATGGAAGTTTGTAAAGAAGTTTTTAGAAAAATTAGTTACAAAAGATAAATTAGCATTCTTAGCAATATCCTTATCGATGAAAATTCTAGCGATAAAAATAGAAGTAAATAATGAAGTTATAATACCTATTAATAAGGTTGTAGCAAATCCTTTAATTGGACCTGAACCAAAAATAAATAAAACTGCTCCAATTAAAATGTGCGTTACGTTTGCATCCACGATTGAACGCATTGCTCCCGTCCAACTGTACGAAATTTTAACTGCCTCATCTAAAGATTTACCAGCTCGTAGTTCTTCTTTCGCTCTTTCATAAATAATGATATTCGCATCTACTGCAGTACCCATTGTTAATACGATACCAGCAATACCAGGCAATGTAAGTACAGCACCTAAACTTGCTAAGATTCCGAATAAGAAAAGTAAGTTCACCGCTAATGCAATGTTAGCATACCATCCTGCTTTACCATAATATACAAGCATCCAAAGAGACACTAACAACAATCCTACGATTGCTGAAGTCGTTCCATTATCGATAGCCTCTTGACCAAGGGATGGACCTACCACTTCTGATTGAACAATATCCGCAGATGCAGGTAATTTACCCGCTCTTAAAACGTTAGCTAAATCTTTAGTTTCTGTAACATCAAAATTACCTGAAATTTCAGATCTTCCTCCTGATATAGGACCACTAGAAACTCCTGGAGCTGAATAAACAACATCATCAAGAACAATAGCAATATTACTTTTTTGAGTATAGGCTCTTCCTGTTAACTCTTCCCAAGTTTTAGCACCTTGACCGTTCATTTGCATAGAAACAGCAGG
>NZ_JAQWTM010000011.1 GCF_029242675.1 Flavobacterium sp. | reverse complement strand
GGCCATCCCTCATTGAATTCACGATCATTAGAATCCGTAACTAGATTCGTGCTTTTGTTGCTGTTTACCCAAGTTGAGAAACGCTGAATCCCATCAGGATTAAAGCAAGGATCTAATAGTATCACCGTGTTTTCTAATGTTTTTTCAAGTTCGGCACTTTCGCAAGCCGCTAAATAATACGTTAATGCTATTGCCGCTCCTGATCCACTTGATTCGTTTCCGTGAATGGAGTAGCCTAGGTAAACTACTATAGGCATGTCTGCAATTTTTGTTTGGTTGTTCCCAGTCAAATTAGCTAGATGTTGCTCATTAATTTCTTTAATACGCGCTAAATTTTTTGGACTCGAAATAGTCAACAATTGCAAAGGGCGGTTTTCAAAAGTATAGCCCGTTGTTTCAATAGCAATTCGATCAGATACTTTGGCTACTTCTTTCATGTAGTAGGCCAGTTGTGTGTGATCAGTATGCATTTCGCCTAATTCAAAATTGAAGATGCTTTTTGGAGTAGGAATGTTTTTGTTGTAGGTTACATTTTGAGGTAAATAATAGTCTAATGTAGGTTGCTTTTTTTGCTGTGCACTAGCGATAGCAGCGATTAAAAAAGTAAAATAATAGAGATACTTCATGGTTGTTGGTATTGATTTGGTATTAGTTATATATTAAATTGTCTCAGGTGGTGATCCATGTGATTCCACATTAATTTATTCCAGTCTTCATACGTCAGCTTACCCCAAAAAGGATGATCCATAGTTCTTACTGATTCTGTTCCTTTTTCAAAACGTTTAAAATTACGAATCAATTCTGATTTGGCATTTTCAAAGTCGTACGGATCTACAAAAATAAATTCCTTGGCAGTAGGACTGTTTTTCTTAAACTCAGAGTTGAAGACCTTATTTTTCATCATTCGGCCTAAAAGTCTAAAGACGAAATTCACTTTGACTTCTTTTTCTCCAAAAGCGACCAAGATAGCGGCATTGGTATGTTGGCACATTTGAGTAGCGTTCATTTTACCCCAAGCAGCTTTGCTATTGGGTTGTAGATTTGAAATCCTAGCGATCATGGCTTGGTTTTCAGTTGGATCAAAAATGGATTTCATAGGAACTCTTTTTTAGAGAAAAACAAATATAGGACTAATTTCCGTACTAGCAGAATTCTTGAAAAAGCCCAGCTTACTACCAAATATTAATTAGACTACCGTTTTCATAAACCTATTTTTTGCGTACTTTTATGGCGAAAATTAAATCAATCTAATTTATGAAGGCTTTTTCAAAGATAATTATATCTGGTAGCGTGTTGATGGCAGTTGCATCGATGCAAACAGTCCACGCTCAAAATAAAAATGTAAAAATGACGAATCCGTTATTACAAAAAAGTACGTTGCAATACCAAGCACCGCCCTTTAATCTGATAAAAGATGCAGACTTTAAACCTGCTTTCGAGTATGGTCTAGCGGTGCACGACAAGGAAATCATGGCGATTGCTAACAATCCAGCCAAGCCTACTTTTCAAAACACCGTATTGGCATTCGAAACTGCAGGTGTTGACCTAAAAAGAGCCACTAGTCTTTTTTACAATTTAACAGGATCGAATACCAATCCTACTTTACAAGCATTGCAAGCGGAATATGCTCCTATATTCTCTGCGCACAGCGATAAAATGTACTTGAATACTAAATTGTACAAGCGTTTTAAAGCAATCGATTTAAATGCACTTAAAGGCGAGGACAAAAAGCTTACGCAATACTATTTAACAGAATTTGAATTGGCAGGAGCCAATTTATCTGATGCTGATAAAGAAAAAATGAAAGCCATTAATGGAGAACTGGCCAGTTTAGGAACGGAGTTTGGAAGCAAGCTTTTAATCGCTCGTAAGAACGGTGCTGTTCTTTATGACAATGCTTCTGACTTAGATGGATTAAGTGCTAACGAAATTGCAGCTGCTAAGGCAAAAGCTACTGAAGCCGGTCATGATGGAAAATATTTAATAGGATTATTGAATACAACACAGCAACCTTTGCTGCAAAGCATGACCAACAGAGCTTCTAGAGAAAAATTATTTAAAGCATCTTGGACTCGTGCTGAGAAAAATGATTATGGCGATACGCGTTCTGTATTAGAAAAAATGGCCAGACTACGTTTGCAAAAAGCAAATTTAATGG
>NZ_JAQWTM010000001.1 GCF_029242675.1 Flavobacterium sp. | reverse complement strand
TCTGCTTCATCATTAGTATTGTCATAAAAGTGACCACCTTCAAAATTCTTGGCGTCTACTTTTATAATTTCCTCCTCTTGACTTTCGGGTGAAGCTTGCTGTTCAGCACTATTTTCGTCGTCTGAGTTAGGAATGTTATCGTCTTCTTCTTCGTCTTTCATTTATTTTGATTCCGAAATTAATTTTATTAAATCTTCTTTGCTTGGCAATACGGTTTTGTATTTACTCGCAAATATCTGTTCGTTATTTTCAGGTAGCGTATATTCTACTACCAAATCGCTTTTGTTCTGACAAAGCACAATTCCGATGGTTTTATTCTCATCTTCTAAACGTTTATTTCGATCATAGTAGTTGACGTACATCTGCATCTGACCTAAATCTTGGTGTTTTAATTCGCCTATTTTTAAATCAATCAATACGAAGCATCGCAATACACGATTATAAAATACCAAATCAATCCTAAAATGCTTATCATCAAATGTAATTCGGTCTTGACGCGCTACGAAAGTAAAGCCGTGACCTAGCTCCAAAAGAAAACTTTCTAGCTTATTGATAATTTCACCTTCTAAATCAGATTCAGAATACTGGTGCAATTCAGGTAAACCTAAAAATTCAAGAATATAAGGATCTTTTATGATGTCTTTTGGCTTCTCAATAATTTGACCTTGTTGAGCAAGCTTCAATATTCCCTCCTTGTCTCTACTTAAAGACAATCGTGTGTACAATGCAGTATCATATTGTCGTTTTAATTCTCGAACACTCCAATTATTTTTAGCAGTTTCGATTTCGTAAAAACTTCTTTCGTTTTCATCATCAATGCGCATTAAAAATGTGTAATGTGACCAAGTTAATTTAAAGAATGAAGTAAGTACTTGCTTGTCTTCAGCAAAATTCCGAGACAGTGATACGGAATTTGAATTTTCAGAAATCGCAGACAGTGTCTGCGATTTTGCATAAACAAAATAAAATCTTTTTATCTGCTCTAAATTTCTAACAGAAAAACCTCTACCGAACTCCATACTTAATTGCATAGAAAGTCCTTTTAACAGTTGTTTTCCGTATTCAGCTCTATCTTTTCCATCTTGCTCTTCCTCAACAATCATTCGGCCAATTTCAAAATAGGTATACACCATTGTTGAATTTACCGTACGCAAAACCTGTTGTCGGGCGTTTTGTAAAAGTTCAACAACTTGCTGGAATAAAACCTTGTTTTGAATACTATCTGACATTAGAAAAACCGCATATTAATTAAAATTCTATTATATTTAAAAAAACCAACTGTAAATACTCAAACTATAGAAGTGACCACGTAACGCAAATAATTTCCTACTTACCATTCTCTATTTAGTTTATAACTACTCTTTTGAAATTATTTAAATCACTTCAGAGTTTTTGTTTTTCTTTTATAAAAAACTTGACCTACCCTATTTATGTGTTCTTTTAAACTATCCGATTGTAATTCATTATAAACTGATATATCAAATTTATAAGGAATATAACTATCATCTAAATCGTGCCATAATTTGCTAACATCCACTTTTTCAGGTTCGCCCAAAATGGTAATATCAATATCTGAACCTTCTCTATAATTTCCTTTGGCACGTGACCCATAAACAATTACCTCATCAATCGACAAGCAATTCTCAATGATTTCTATAATTTCTTTATAGCTTTGGGGATACAATCCGAACATTACAAAAGAGTTTTCATTTTATTCTCAAAATCTGTAAAAACAGCTATATAATCATTTAATATAACTTCTAGTATTTTTAAAATTTCATTTTCGTCATAGATATGTGAAGTTAAGTTTCGACTTTTAATCATATCTAACCAAATTGCACCATCAGAAATAATCCCCACATTAAAAGCTTCTTTTACAGCGTTCTTACTACCAAACAAATCCGTTTTTCCTTGCTCCTCCAGAAAATCTTTCATCACCTTCCAGGACAATTCTTGTGAAACCTCAAAAGCCTGAATAACGCCCTGTAATTCCAATTCAGAGAAAGCTCTTTCCTTTTGAATCACCTTAGCATTTTTTAATTGTCTAAAGGCATTTCTGAAATGTTCAAATCTTTGTTTCCAACGAATATCTTGATTTTCCATGTTACAAACTAACTACGATTTCAAATATTTAATAACAAAATAAGCAACCGTAAAACCTCCAAAAAAGGCAGCAATCACATATATTATTTGTTTTTTACTTAGCATGCTATTTTATTTTTATTTTATTCTTTCTCAGCTACATCCAACTCGACTTTCAAGTTTCTGATGATAAATTCTTGGCGGTCTGGTGTATTTTTCCCCATGTAAAACTCCAATAATTTCTCAATAGAAGTAGCCTTATCTAACATTACAGGTTCCAACCGAATGTCTTCGCCAATAAAAAACTGAAACTCATCTGGCGAAATCTCTCCCAATCCCTTAAATCGGGTAATCTCGGGCTTTGGTTTTAGCTTTTCAATTGCATTTCGTTTTTCTTCGTCAGAATAACAGTAAATGGTCTCTTTTTTATTTCGAACGCGAAACAATGGTGTTTGTAAAATGTATAAATGGCCATCCTTTATCAATTCAGGAAAAAATTGCAAAAAGAACGTTATCAATAATAATCGAATGTGCATCCCATCGACATCGGCATCGGTTGCGATTACGATGTTGTTGTACCGCAAGTTCTCCATGTCGTCTTCGATATCCAAAGCCGCTTGCAACAAGTTGAATTCTTCGTTTTCATACACAATTTTCTTTGTCATTCCGTAAGAATTCAAAGGCTTACCACGCAAACTAAAAACCGCTTGTGTATTCACATCACGCGATTTAGTAATCGAGCCCGAAGCCGAATCTCCCTCGGTAATAAACAAAGTGCTTTCTAAATATCTTGGATTTTTGATATCACCCAAATGCACACGACAATCTCTTAATTTCTTATTGTGTAAGCTCGACTTCTTAGCTCGGTCTTTGGCTAATTTTCGAATACCTGAAAGCTCCTTACGCTCACGCTCCGCTTGCAGAATTTTACGCAATAGCAAATCAGCTGTTTCAGGATTTTTATGCAGGTAGTTGTCTAATTTTGTTTTCACAAAATCATTAACAAACGTACGTACTGAGGGCATTCCAGCTTCTGAACCTATATCAGTAGAACCTAATTTGGTTTTCGTCTGTGACTCAAAAACAGGTTCCATCACCTTGATACTAACAGCACTAACAATCGATTTACGAATATCCGAAGGCTCAAAGTTTTTATTGTAAAATTCCCGAATCGTTTTTACAACTGCTTCTCTAAATGCTACTAAATGCGTACCACCTTGAGTCGTATTTTGACCATTTACGAAGGAATGGTATTCTTCGCTATATTGCGACTTACTATGTGTCATGGCTATTTCAATATCATCCCCTTTTAAATGAATGATAGGATACACCATGTCCTCGATTGCAATATTTTCATCTAATAAATCTTTTAATCCATTTTCTGAAAAATACTTCTCACCGTTGTATATAATTGTTAATCCCGTGTTTAGATAACAATAGTTTTTAAGCATTTTGATTACATACTCATTTCTGAACTTGTAATTTTTAAAGATGGCTTCATCAGGAGTAAAAGTAACCTTAGTTCCTTTACGCTTGGTTGTATCAATAATATCCTCTTCGAGTACTAGATTTCCTGCTGAGAACTCTGCCGCTTTTTGTTTGTCTTCACGAACCGACTCTACTCTAAAATAATTAGACAAAGCATTCACCGCCTTAGTACCAACACCATTTAAACCTACTGATTTCTTGAAGGCTAAGGAATCGTATTTACCTCCTGTGTTCATTTTAGAAACCACATCGACCACTTTTCCTAACGGTATACCACGACCGTAATCGCGTACTGCAACGGTTTTGTCTTTTATGGAAACTTCTATCGTTTTACCTGCACCCATGACAAACTCATCGATACAGTTATCGAGCACCTCTTTAAGTAAAATATAAATACCATCATCAGGAGAAGAACCATCACCTAGTTTCCCGATATACATACCAGGGCGCATGCGAATGTGCTCTTTCCAGTCGAGTGACCGAATATTATCTTCGGTATATTGATTTTGATCTGACATTTGATTTTTGTGGATTTCGTGCTAATATAGCATATCTCGATATATTTTAAAAGCAGCAACAACCAAAGTTATTAAGAATGATATTGACAACCTTAATTAAAAGCTATTTAAGGAAAAACAGGACGCTAAAACTGCAAGCTAACGATTCCTCTTAAATCATTATCCAATTGGGTATTGGAAATTTGTCCCCTCTCGATATCAAAATTTTCATTGAAGCTGGGTAGTGAAAAAGTAGCTTTGATTACTGCACCATAGCGCGGAAAAGCATTTTTAGCAATCTCTAAAACAGAGCTTCCTCCTCTAGCACCGGGAGATGTAGCCATCAAAAGCATGGGTTTATCCTGAAAGACTTTGGCATTGATTCGCGTACTCCAATCGAATATGTTTTTGAAAGCCGCAGTGTAATTCCCATTGTGCTCCGACATAGAAACTACCAGAAGATCAGCCTCTTTAATCTTATCTAAAAAAGCCTGCGCCACCTCATGCTCGCCAATTGTCATCTCAAGATCTACGTCAAAAAGAGGCATAGTATACTTGTTTAAATCTAAAACTTCGACAGTAGCAGTTTCAAAAAGCGATGCTGCATAGGTTGCTAATTTTTTATTAATTGAATTGTTGCTGGTGCTTGCGCCAAAGGCTATAATTTTCATAGAATTATTTTTATTTTAAAGGTACAAAAAAATATAAAACATAAAAAATCAAGTTGTATTTTACTTTTTTACCCCTGATTGAAACGAAAAGCATTTTGAACAGATTCCCTCTTTTTTCTTGGCAAAAAAGAGCGACTAGAAGAAGCTCCTTTTTTGACTTAGAAAAAAAGGGAAGATGGAAAAATCTTGTAGTGGAAAGCAGGATTAGGTCCTTACATAAAGTTGGCAGAGCTTGGTCATTAGTAAACACAAAAAAACCTGCAAAATTAACTTTTACAGGTTTCCTTTATTGTATGTCTTAATTTATATCGAACTACACGTTAAAACGGAAGTGCATTACATCACCATCTTTTACAATGTATTCTTTTCCTTCTACTTTAAATTTACCAGCTTCTTTCGCTTTCGCTTCTGACCCGTAAGCTACGTAGTCTTCGTATGAAATTACCTCAGCACGGATAAAGCCTTTCTCGAAATCAGTGTGGATAACTCCAGCTGCTTGTGGTGCAGTAGATCCAATATTGATGGTCCAAGCACGAAACTCTTTTACACCTGCGGTAAAATACGTTTGTTGCTTTAATAATTTGTAAGCTGCACGAATTAACCCAGAAGGAAAAGAATACATTG
>NZ_JAQWTM010000395.1 GCF_029242675.1 Flavobacterium sp. | reverse complement strand
TTGTTATTCTTGTCAGTTTTAGTTTTTGCTACAATTTCTGCGGCTGGTGTAATTACCGATGTAGGGAAAGTCGCTGTTGATGCACATGAAGTTAATACTAGTACTAATGCTCCTGCAACTAAATGTTTTATTTTTTTCATTTTTTATAATTTAATTATTGTTCAAATTTAAAGGTCTTGAAACACTACCTTGGTTTGTTTTTTAGGCTGAATCATCGCTATTTTTTAGAGAGAAAATACTACTTTTTTATCGCATGAAATAGTATGAATCGCCTTGTATAAAGATAAGAAATATAACTGACAATTCCTAAAAATCTGGGACTGTTTCATTGGTTATGACGCTGTAAATTCTGGTTTTTTTCACGATACCCAACGGGCTGCTTTTTTGAAAGTGATTAGATTGAAAGAACGTGAATTTCGGTCTGTTTTGCGTGAGGGATAGAAGTGGAGCTCTTTGTGTTTTCGTTTGTAAAACGAAAATACAAAACCGGGAACGCATAGCCCGACCTCTAATAAAAACAGGAGATGCAATCCTGTTTTTAGTAAAGGTCACGCCCAAAAAATAAAATAGAAATTGCCATACTAACAAAGTGCTATTGGCTTCTTATTCTTTAAATAAATTAGCCATCAGTTTTTTGTTCCCAACGATCCACAAAATATCATTTCTTTCTAGAATAATATTCGACTCGGGATTCAGTAAGCGCTTACCGTTTCGCTCGATTCCTACTACCAAACCGTTGGTTAGTTCACGTAATTTAGACCTACCAATATTTAAACCAATAAAATCTTCGTTTTGAAGTTCGATTTGCTTTAGTATCACCTCGTTATTTACCTTTTTAGGAACCTCAATTTCGTGTTTTGTCAAGAATTCCGCAAATTCTTTTACTTGTTCATCTGATCCAATAACACAAATCTCGTCACCGGGGAACAACCGTTCGGTCTTACTTGGTACTTCAATCATGATTTCTCCTCTCTTGATAAAAGCAATATTTACGCCTACTAATTCTCTAATACGGATTTCTCGCAAGGTTTGTCCAGCAAGATTAGATTCCTTCGCGATGGTAAATGTACTCATGTGACCGTCCCAAGGCGTCAGGTTCGCATAACGGCGGTCAATTTTCTTTTCTTCTCTATCGTTGAGGTTTTTCAAGAAATGACTTTCTATTTTATGGTATTGCTTGTGTAGTTTTTTTGGGAAAAAGAAATAAATAAGCAGCGCAATTACCAATGCAAAAAAGGCAACAGTAGGGGAGAAAAAGATATTTAACAGAAACCCAATGTAAAATACCGCTACTCCCATCCTAAAAAAGATAAGCATCAAGATTGGTCCACGGTACTTTCGTTCCTTGTACAATATCTCAACCTCCTTTACCGCAACACGGCGTAAAGACAATGCCCATAAAAAGGGTGAGATCACAATGATGGTAATGAGGGCTGCAATTGCATTTCCGAATTTTGATGATTCTACCAAAGGCAGAATGTATTTGCTCGAAATTAAAATGATCGAAGTAATGATAATTGTATGTAGCA
>NZ_JAQWTM010000446.1 GCF_029242675.1 Flavobacterium sp. | reverse complement strand
AAGGATTAAATATTTTATTTTTGGTATTTTCAAATTCTTGTATGTATTGCATGCCTTCAACTCCGGTGTTTACATGAGTTGATAGCAAAGCCAACGCTTTTTGAGTTTCTTTAAGAGCGACTTCTGGGTCATTGTAGGTGCCTAGTTCGCTTTGATTGTTGGTAATGTAGTTGTTGTTGTACTGCATTAAAGTATAGCTTCCAATACCCAAAATAACAGCAACCGAGGCAGCGATTAAAATCCAATTAGTCTTTCTTTTTTTAGTTTGTACTATTTTTAAATGTACCGGTTGTTTGGTGTCTTTTTCAGCTGCATAAAACCTAAATAACGGCTTGTAGTGTTCTAAAGACGGATCAACAGTTTCTGATAAAAAATAGTCTTTCAATAAAGCCTCTTCTTTAGTATTGCTGTCTCCATCAAAATATTTATCCAGTAAAAGAGTGATTTTATTTAATTCCATAATTGTGTGTTTGTTGCATTTTTTCTCTAATCATTTTGCGAGCTCTTGATAATGTGGTTCGGATGGCACTTTCGTTCATCTCTACAATTTTTGCAATTTCAGCAAATTCATATTGTTCAATATCCCTTAATTGAATAACCATCCTTTGTTGTTCAGGTAACTGATTAATTATCTTTTTAATCCATCTCAAACTGTCCTCGTTTTCAATTTTTTCGTCTAGCGAACTGCTTTTTTCTTTATGATTGGTATTAGTACCATTCAAATTCCCTGCCCTTTTTGATTTTAATTGATCTAAACAATAATTTTTAGTTAGCGTCATCGCAAATGCTTCGATGCTTTTGTACTCGTCTAGTGTTTTTTTTCTGTTCCAAAGTTTCACGATAACTTCTTGTACAGCGTCCTCGGCTTCTTCGGTACTAACGAGTAAGCGTTTAGCTAATCGGAAGATCTTGTCTCGAAAAGGATTAATTACTAAAACAAAATCGTTTTGATTCATAAAATTAATTTAGAGCGTCGCGTATATAAGGAAGACGATTGACAATAACTTTTGTTACAAAAAGTAAAAAATAAAAAAATATTAAAACTAAAGATAGTATTTTTACGTTCATGATATAAACACAAGAACGATATGAGACCTACTATTAAATATTTCTTTTTACTTTTTGCATCTCTGTTTATACTGCAAGGCTGTCAGGATAATGATGATACCTCTTCAGTACCACCTAATCTTGCAGTTCAAGATTTTATTTGGAAAGGATTAAATCAATATTATTTGTGGCAAGCTGACGTGCCTAATTTAGCCGATGATCGTTTTGCCTCTCAAGCTCAATTAAATGGTTTTTTAGCAGGTTATCCTGTGCCAGAAAAGCTGTTTGATGCATTACGAGTTGATAAGTCTATCGATCGTTTTAGTTGGATAGTCGACGATTATTTGCAATTAGAAGGAGCGCTTCAAGGGGTTACTAAAAACGATGGAGTAGAGTATGGTCTTGTTTATAAACCAGGTAGCAGCACAGAAATTTTCGGCTTCGTGCGCTACATTATTCCTAATTCTGACGCCGCGTCTAAGGATATAAGAAGGGGAGATTTATTTTATGCAGTAAACGGAACACAATTGACTGTTAGCAATTATACCAGTTTGTTAGCCCTAGAAAGCAGAACCTTAAATTTAGCGAGTTATAATGGTGGAGCAATCACTCCTAATGGGAGGTCAGTGTCATTGACTAAAACTACTGTGGCCGAAAACCCAATTCTAATTAACAAAGTAGTGACAGTGGGTGCGAAAAAAATAGGCTATTTAATGTATAATGGTTTTTTTGCGGAGTATGACACCGATCTAAATACGGCTTTTGGTAGTTTAAAATCACAAGGTGTAACGGATCTTGTTTTGGATTTGCGTTATAACTCAGGTGGATCAGTTTTGACTGCTACTAGGTTAGCTAGTATGATTACCGGTCAATATACGGGGCAAGTATTTGCAAAACAGGTTTGGAATAGTAAAATTAACTCTTATTTCGAATCTAATAATCCTGAGGCTTTAAAGAATAAGTTTACAGACAAAATAGGAACAACGACCATTAATAGTTTGGGATTAAATAAAATATATATCCTAACCACTAAAAGTACGGCTTCGGCAAGTGAATTAGTAATAAATGGATTGAAACCCTATATGACCGTGGTTCAAATTGGGGATATCACTGTAGGTAAAAATGTAGGATCAGTAACGTTATATGATTCTCCTACTTTTGGTAAGGAAAATAGAAATCCAAATCACCGTTACGCAATGCAACCAATTGTTTTAAAAATTGCTAATTCAGCAGGGTTTGGAGATTATTTTAATGGTATTTCGCCGGATTATCTTTTAAAAGAGGATTATGCTAACCTAGGTGTTTTGGGAGAGACATCGGAGCCTTATTTTAGTACAGCTATCGGTAAAATAACAGGAACAGGTAAAATGCTGAAGCAAAATCCTGAAAAATCGCCTGCATATTTTAATGATTCTAAAGCAATAGATGGAATTCAAAATCAAATGTATTTGTCTTCAGCGCCTGAAGGTATATTGAAAGCGTTAGATTAAGCTATTCGTGTTTAGGGCAAATTAAGTATGAAATACTAATTTATGTAGCTTTGGCTTAGAGATAAAAGAAGTAAAAAGGTTTGTTCAATAATTACTTCTACTATTCAAATGGTCGCACTTTTTAAAAATATTTTAAGGACACTGGTTAAATTGCAAGAAGTATACATCTAATTGAAGCACGAATTGAATGATTCTATTATTCAAAGTCTAACGGAGTGGTTTAAGCGTGTTTTATTGTTTGGGTAAAGCTGCTTAGAGACAAAAATAAAATACCCCAAGGAATTTACTTTCTTGGGGTATTTTTATGATGTTGTTTTATAAAATCTATTTGCAAAACATTTTTTTGTTTTGAACTGCACTTTGGCTTCCTAGCTTTATTGCTGCTGCAAAGTCGGCACAGGCGTTTTTCTTGTCGTTTAAGCGATTGTATGACAATCCTCTTAAGTTATATGATATGTAATCTTTAGGATTGATAGAAAGTGATTTGGTGCAATCAGTTACTACGCTTTTGTAATCATTAAGTTTATAATTGATGTTAGCTCTTGTCGTATAAGCATAGGCCATTTCAGGATTTAATTCTAAGGTTTTGTTGACATCAGCTAATGCACCTTTAAGGTCATTTAAACTTAGTTTAGCAAGTCCTCTATTTAAATAAGCCTCTTCAAAAGCTGGTTTTTTATTGATGGCTTTGGTAAATTCAGCAATTGATCCTTTGGCATTTCCTGCATTTGATTTACTCATTCCTTGATCGAAATAATCTTCGGCTGTTTGACTGTATCCAAAAGCAGTAATAAGTAGGAAGAAAAATAATAATAATTTTTTCATTATGGTGTAGATTGTTTGTTAAAAAATAATTTGGTTTATAAAACTACCAAATCTAATCAATTTTTGAGCCAAAAAATTGATATTTTTTAAAATACCGATATGAGAATAGGATAGAATGCAGGGAAATTGTGTTGCTGAGGATTGATTTAAACTGGATAAAGAAAACAGTAAAATGGATAATTTTAGTATAATTACAATAAAAAAAAATCATTAAACTACTGTTTGTTAGCAGTTTAATGATTTTAAAGTGACCACGGTGGGATTTGAACCCACACGCCCTTACGAGCACCACCCCCTCAAGATGGCAAGTCTACCGTTTCTCCACGTGGCCTTAAAATAAAAAAGGTCATTCGCGATGGCGAACAACCTTTTGTGACCCGACTGGGGCTCGAACCCAGGACCCCATCATTAAAAGTGATGTGCTCTACCAACTGAGCTATCGAGTCAATGCTTCAAGGAAATTATGTGTTGATCACTTTAATTGTGACCCGACTGGGGCTCGAACCCAGGACCCCATCATTAAAAGTGATGTGCTCTACCAACTGAGCTATCGAGTCATATTCTTTCCTTGAATGCGGGTGCAAATATAAGGACTTATTTTTAATTTTTCCAAGCAT
>NZ_JAQWTM010000344.1 GCF_029242675.1 Flavobacterium sp. | reverse complement strand
CAGAGAACAATATTGGTAACGGAATTTTCCTTCTACTATTAACTGTATTTCCCATTTTCTTGTATTTCAAAAACGAATTCATCCTTTTAGCTTTCTTAAAACTAAGAAAACAAGATTTTGAAGGCGCAAAAAAATGGTTGTCCTTCATCAAAAAACCAGAATCAGCCTTAGTTAAAAAGCAACAAGGGTATTTTAATTACCTACACGGTATCATGCTTTCGCAAACAAATATCAACCAAGCTGAGAAATATTTCAAAAAAGCGATTGAACTAGGTTTATCAATGGATATGGACTTAGCGGTAGCTAAATTAAATCTAGCTGGTGTTGCCATGTCAAGAAGAAGAAAACTAGAAGCAACAACCTTATTAAATGAGGCAAAAAGGCTCGACAAACAAAACATGTTGAAAGAACAGATCACGATGATGAAAGATCAAATGAAAAAAATATAATTAGAAAAGGGCAAAATGATATCATTTTGCCCTTTTTTCATTTACTAACTTTCCTTTTATTAAAAAGGATCAAAACCCGCTTAACGGAATTTCGATTATATATTTTTTACGTGAATCGTTTTCCAGTCGAATACTCCTTAACCAAGGATTGTATATTTTTAAGGTCTTATAGTTAATTCCTTGCGCCTTTGCAAAAGTTACAAGATTAGCAATAGAACGATTTACCACCACCTTTTTAGTTGGAATCATCGTGTATTTATCTTTGGCAGCAACTTCAAATCCAAATTTTTCAGGATTATTCATTATTTCCTTCAAAGCCATAATCCTAAAGAGATAACGCCCAGTCTCTTCATTCATATACAAATCGTAGTAGCTGGTTTCTTTTTGAAAATCAAGTAAATTTTGCACTCCTACTAACCCTCTATTGTACGAAGCAGCGGCTAAAGTCCAGGAACCAAACTTAGCTTTAGCATTTAATAAAAAGTCACATGCCGCTTGGGTCGCTTTAGCTAAATGATACCTTTCATCTATATTATCATTCACTTCTAGCCCCATATCTCGTCCTGTTTGTGGCATGAATTGCCAAACACCGCGAGCACCCGCTTTTGAAACCACATTAACTAAACCGCTTTCGATAACCGCTAAATATTTAAAATCATCAGGAACGCCATTCTTTTTCAGAATTGGTTCAATTACAGGAAAAGATCGGTTGGCACGTTTTAAGGCCAAAATCGTATACGAATGATAATTCTTATTTACGATCAATTCACGATCAAATCGCTCTTTCACATCTTCTACTTCTAATGGAGCTTGTTCCCCTGCAAAATTTATAGTCGCAGGAAAGTAGTCTGCTAATTTTTCTTTTTTTACTTCGACCTTGACCGCTTTGTACGGCTCAGCCTTTTGGCATGCAACCACAAAAATCACCAATCCAACCACAACCACCAATCTACTTTTTAACATTTTACTTTTTTTCATTTTTATCTCCACCTTCTCATTGGGCACTATTTATTCCTAACTCAGGATAATATCGGGTAAATTTTCATTTAACCATTTGTATTTACTTAAAATCATAATGTGCGTCCCTCCTTTTACAATCGTACAATTAGCGATATATTTAATCGGAAAAACATCGTCTAAATCTCCGTGAATATGAACAACACTTTCGTCGATTACTTCTCGATCCCAAAGTACCACCTTTTCGACAGCCCACTCCAGATAGCCTATATCACGTACCGATAAGAACTTTTCATATAACTTAATTCGTTGGTTAATTTTTTCGCCAAAAGAAAATTTCGCCAAATTCTCAATGTTAAGGATCAAACTCATTGGGATTAATTTATACGCCTTGGTGGTTTTAGCAATTTTTAGCCTACGAGGAAACTCTGAATTCGACCGCACACTAGAAATAATAATCACCTTTCTTGCTTTAATATGCTTGGCCATTTCTTGGACTAAAATACCCCCAAAGGAAACCCCCACCAAAACTGGCATTTCATGGGTAATTTTGTCCGCAATCCTTTTTGCATACTCCGTTAGAGATTCTTTGGGTAACGGAATCTCCCATTCCAGTAAATGCATTTCAAATACTTCTTTTGAAAGTTCAATTCTCTCAAATATAGCTGAACTTGCCGCTAAACCGGGCATAAAATAAACATGGATTTTATTCATAATCTTTCGCTCTTTTCGGGCTTTAGTGGAACTTTTTGCAGCAATTTTGTGTAAAAATAATTCTTTTATTACATCTTAGCTCACTATCAAATAGATATTAGCAATTAAATTGCACTACGGTTTTTTATTACTACAATTGTTTAGTGTTTACACCCAAATGTTCTTCCGTTTTGGTACCGTCTAGCTTTACAGCAAAAGGTCGTATTGCAAGCTCATAATGTTACTCTAAAACAATTTGATATTGATAATCAAAATGATACCTTTGTAAGGAAGCGTTGCGCTTTTAAAAAAGAAAAATAACAAAACGAAACGATAACGCAACCGATCGAATCGTTCCAGCAGAGAAGGCAATAGATATAAAGTAAATTAGCTAGTAGTAATCCAACTTTATGGGAAAGCAAATAAATCATATGCACCAAATTAAAATGGAAATCAAAGACAACACATTCGCCCGACAGTTTGAAACAACAATTGAAGAGGAACTTATTTCGATAGAATATTCCTTTCAAGAGAAGAAAATATTTCTAACCAAAATTAATACGCCTGAGACTTTCACAAACGAAGCTTTCATTGACGCTTTCCTAAAAGCAATAATGGAAGATGCAGAAGAACGCAAACTTAAAGTAGTCCCAATCCTTCCTAGAATAGTAGTATTCTTCAAAAAGAATCCAATTTATAAAGAGCTTTTGCCACCAGGAATTCGCTTATAAAAAAGAAAAGAGCATTTGATACCAAATCAAATGCTCTTTTTTATATATTGAAAAATTTCTATTATTTTTCGATTTCTCGCATGCTTTCCATTTTCTTATTAGCTAAGAAGCCAGTAATATCCTCAAAGTGCTCGATAACTCTTTTATTTTTAAATTCAAAAACTTTAGTCGCTAAACCATCTAAGAAATCCCTATCGTGTGACACTAATATTAGCGTTCCATCAAAATCTCTTAGAGCGTCTTTAATGATATCTTTAGTCTTCATGTCCAAGTGATTCGAAGGCTCATCCAGTATTAAAAGATTTACGGGTTCTAGCAACAATTTTATCATTGCCAAACGCGTTTTTTCTCCTCCTGATAGCACTTTCACTTTTTTAGTAATGTCATCACCATGAAACATAAAAGCACCTAGGATATTCTTAATTTGCGTTCGTACATCACCTACAGCAATATCATCGATAGTTTCGAAGATTGTTGCGTTTTCATCCAATAAAGAGGCTTGATTTTGAGCAAAATACCCAATTTGAGCATTGTGACCAATTTCTAAAACACCACCATCAATTTGTAATTCTTTCATAATTGCTTTGATCATGGTCGATTTACCTTCTCCGTTTTTACCCACAAAAGCTACTTTTTCACCTCTTTCAATAACGATATTTGCATTTTTAAAAACTACATGATCACCGTAAGCCTTATCCAATTCTTTTACAATAACAGGATATTGTCCTGAACGTGCTGCAGCAGGGAATTTCAATTTCAATGCCGAGTTATCCACCTCATCTACTTGAACAATTACAAGTTTTTCAAGCATCTTTACACGAGATTGTACCGCATCCGTTTTAGAGAATGTCCCTTTAAATCGATCAATAAAGGTTCTATTGTCAGCAATCATGCGCTGTTGCTCATCGTATGCTTTTTGCTGATGCATACGGCGGTCTTTACGCAATTCTAGGTAATGAGAGTATTTCGCTTTATAATCGTAAATACGTCCCATTGTAACCTCAATGGTACGATTAGTAATATTATCTACAAACGCTCTATCGTGCGAAATAACTACCACTGCTTTTGCTTCATTGATCAAAAACTCCTCTAACCATTGAATACTTTCGATATCCATGTGGTTGGTTGGCTCATCAAGCAAAATCAAGTCTGGTTTTTGTAAAAGAATTTTAGCTAATTCGATACGCATTCTCCATCCTCCTGAAAACTCCGAAGTTTGGCGTGTAAAATCTTCTCTTTCGAAACCAAGACCAGTCAATATCTTCTCTACTTCAGCCTCGTAATTAACCTCTTCGATTGCGTAGTATTTCTCACTTAAATCGGATACTCTTTCGATTAACTTCATATAAGCATCACTTTCGTAATCTGTACGAATCGTTAATTGCTCATTAATTTCATCAATCTCCGCTTTCATACCTAAAATTTCGCCAAATGCTTTTGAAGTTTCCTCCATTACAGTTGCACCGTCGGTGGTAAGCAAGTGTTGTGGCAAATAAGCTACTACGGCTTCCTTAGGCGCAGATACACTTCCGGTTGAAGGCTTAGATTGACCCGCAATGATTTTTAATAGTGTCGATTTTCCGGCACCATTTTTTCCCATTAGGGCAATTTTATCATTTTCATTTATTGCAAAAGAAACATCGCTAAAAAGCGTTGTGCCACCAAAATTTACTGAAATATCGTTAACTGTAATCATTATAATGTGAATTTGAAGATTCGGCCTTTAATTGAAACTAAACCGAGGTATTTAAAAAAATGCAAAGATAGCGTAAATAACTAGTTTTTTGACATAAAAAAAAGCTTCTAGAAACGAGTCCAATCACTAGTTTCTAGAAGCTCTATCAATTATAAATCATCAATTACTCTGGGTGCTTATTGATCGAATTCCAAATATGAGCATTTTCTACTCCTATGTCCAATGGATTAAAGACAGGATCTTTTCCCGCTTTCTTTTGCTTCTCGTAATCTTTTAAGGCTAATAAAGCCGGTTTTTGCAACAGTATAATGGCAATAATATTAAACCAAGCCATCAATCCTACTCCTAGATCACCAATATCCCAAGCTAATTTAGCTTGATTGATAGAACCATACATAATAACAAGCATCATAACCACTTTTAAAACATGGTTATAAATAGGTGAACTAAAGTTTCTAGTTAGATATGAAATATTAGTCTCAGCTATATAGTAATAAGCCAAAATAGTGGTGAAGGCAAAAAAGAATAGCGCTATTGCAACAAAGTAAGAACCAAAACCAGGTAAAACACTATCCATAGCAGATTGCGTAAACCCAGGTCCTACAGAAACATTCTCAGCACCATTGTACAAAAACTCCGAAGCTCCATTAGAACCAAAAGCTGGATTTTGCACATTGTACTTTCCTGTAATTAACAACATAAAACCAGTAGCAGAACATACTAATAAGGTATCTATATAAACCGAAAAAGACTGTACCAATCCTTGCTTGGTAGGATGCGAAACATTAGCAGCAGCTGCAATGTGTGGAGCAGTTCCTTGGCCCGCTTCGTTAGAATATATTCCTCTTTTAACCCCCCATTGAATCGCTAAACCAAATACAGCTCCAAAACCAGCTTCCATATTGAAAGCGCTTTTAAATACCAAGGCTACAACTCCTGGCAATTGATCAAAATCGATTGCAATAATAACCAAGACAATCAAAATGTATCCTATCGCCATAATAGGAACTATAAATTCAGTGAATTTAGCAATACGTTTTACACCACCAAAAACGATAGCTCCAAAAATAGCTGCTACAATCAGACCCGAAACCCAAGTATCCAATTGAAAAGCATTCTGAATTCCGTCAGCTACTGAATTCGCTTGTACTCCTGGTAATAGTAATCCTGCTGAAATAACCGAAACAACGGCAAACAAAATTCCAAACCATTTTACTCCTAATCCTCTTTCTATATAAAATGCAGGACCTCCTCGAAACTGTCCTAGGTGTTTTTCTTTATAAATTTGTGCCAATGTTGCCTCTACAAATGCGGTACTAGCGCCCAAGAAAGCCACCATCCACATCCAAAACATCGCTCCCGGACCACCAAAAGCAATTGCTGTTGCAACACCAGCGATATTTCCTGTACCTACTCTACCCGCAAGGGACATTGCTAAAGCTTGAAAAGAAGAAACTCCAGACTCTGAACTTTTACCATCAAATAATAATCGGAACATTTCTTTGATATGACGCAATTGTAAAAAACGTGTTCTAATAGAAAAATACAATCCTGTTCCTAAACACAAAACAATTAAAGCATTACTCCATACTATACCATTCAATACTCCAATAATCTCTTCCATAAATAAATTTTAAATTAATAATTATTAAAAAATCAGCAAAAAGTAATTTTTCCCAATTTTATTTTATAAAAATAGCACTAAATAAAAGAAAAAACTACAAAACAGAATAAAAACAAAGCATCACAGCTAAACTCTTAAATATAAATACTATTCCTAAAAACGAGATATTTTAAACAATACCTATTTTTTTAAGACTTTTAAAAAACAATAGCCTTACTAATAACTAGAGAGTGACACAACACCATAAAAAAACTGCCGTACAATTTCAATACGGCAGTTTCGATATATTTATTACAAAAGGGAACAATTATTCCTTTCTCCATTTTTTAGTTTCCTCAAAAACATGCTCTAAAATAGCGGCTTCTTGCTCGTCAAACTCCATATTACGGCGACTCATAACAATTCGAGCGGTTTCAAAAGCTTTTTTAGTTATGTAAGTGGTAAAGCCCGAAGCTCCTCCCCATGAAAAACTAGGAACAAAATTGCGAGGAAAACCACTTCCAAAAATATTAGCACTCACCCCAATTACGGTTCCGGTATTAAACATCGTATTGATTCCACATTTACTGTGATCTCCCATCATTAATCCACAAAACTGCAACCCTGTTTTAGCAAATCCTTCTTTTTCATAACTCCATAATTTTACTTCTTCGTAATTATTTTTAAGATTCGAATTATTACTGTCTGCACCAATGTTACACCATTCACCTAAAACTGCATTTCCTAAAAATCCATCGTGCCCTTTGTTAGAATAAGCCGAGATTACAGAATTATTAACCTCTCCCCCTACTCTCGAATGCTGACCAACAGTTGTTGCACCATAAATTTTGGTAGCCAATTTAACCACAGCATGATCGCATAACGCAAAAGGACCTCTAATTACAGAACCTTCCATAATCTCGGCATCTTTACCAATATAGATAGGACCTGTACTTGCATTTAGCGTAACAAACTCCAACTTAGCGCCTGCTTCAATAAAAATATTTTCGGGTGCAATTACATTTACCGATGCTGGAATGGACTGCGAAACCCTGTCAGCGGTTATAAAATCAAAATCTTGTTGGATTGCCTCAGCATTCTTTGAAAAAATATCCCAAGTATTCATAACTGTTATAGCTTCTCCTTCATATTCCAAAATTTGATAATCATCAAAATCGACTCCTTCTTGATCTTCGGTAGTATAAAAAGCCACCACATCTTCACCTTTAAAGATGGCTTGGTTTACACCTAAATCACAAATCATATCAACCAAAACAGGTGTCGGCAAAAAAGAAGCATTGATCATGACATTTTCCTCTAATTCAACCATCGGATACTTATCTGATAAATATTCCTCAGTTAAAGTGG
>NZ_JAQWTM010000331.1 GCF_029242675.1 Flavobacterium sp. | reverse complement strand
ATAATTATCAGGATTTTGCGCATTGATAATATTACCGCGAACAGTAGCTGGAGGACTTTGAAACGGACTTCCTCCTCCATTATTGGCAATACTTAATAAAACACTCAAATAATTATAGTATGATTTAGAAATACCAAAATGGGTTACATTGATCTTGTCTCCTTTTTTGACTTTATCGCTAAGTGATACGCTGAAAAAACGATTCCCTTGATAGAAAGTGTCTTCATCAACATAAAAATTTTGGAGTACTTGACTAAAATAATTATAGTTGTAGAGGTAGTAATTACTTTCATTTGGAGGATCATCAAAATAGGTTTTGATTTCGATATTATTCCCCGTAAAACCTCCTTTGTTGTTTTGAATTATTTCCACAATAGGCGCTACTGATTTTAAAACTTCAGTTGCAGTATAGGTCTGGCTATTACTCGTAACTGTCAGCGTATAGGTTTCGTTTAATTTAGGTACGAAATTCGTGCAAACATATTCTCCGGTCCCAGTTAGTTCCGTAAAGATAAAGTTGACATTTGAGCTGTTTTTTACAATAACAGTTGCTCCAGAAACAGTAGGAATTACAGTATTGTAAAATCCCGTTGTGGTAGTTAACTTTATTTTTTGGAAGTTTCCGGTGGTTCCTTTTTGCCAGTTAATGGATGCCTCAATGACAATCCTTGGTGCAGCAGTAGGTAGATCGAGTTGTACTACCTCTTCGCAACTGCTTAAAAATAATAGGGAAAGAAATAGTATAAGTAGATGTGATTTTTTCATGATTTTAGAATTTGAAATTATAACTAACAGCCGGTACAATTCCGAAAATTGATGTTTTTACTGCCTCATTTGCTCCTGTGTTTTCATTTTGTCTAAAATTAATTGAAGCAGCATTTTTTCTGTTATAAATATTATAGATGCTAAATACCCATTCTCCTTTCCAGTTTTTACCCTCGTTTTTAGTAGGGGTTAATGTAGCCGAAACATCTAAATGATGGTAAGCAGGAAGTCGGTTTTCGTTACGCAATCCATAACTAGGAACTGCTATTTCTAAATAGGTGTATTGGCCATTAGGATAGGTAACTGGTTGCCCAGATTGTAAGGCGAAATTACCACCAAAAGACCATTTTTTGTTGAGGTTGTAGCTCGTGGTTATCGCTAAATTATGCAATTTGTCATAAACAGAGTTATACCAGTTTCCGTTATTAATTCCGGATTCGGTTGCCGTTCTTCCCGGAGTTTGTTGCTCTGATTTTGAAATGGTATAAGAAACCCATCCATTAAAGCGTCCTTCGTTCTTTCTAAAAAGGAACTCTAAGCCATAAGATCTTAATTGTCCGTTTAGTATGATTTGCTCAATTGCTTCATTTGCAATCAAATCCGCACCATCGATATAATCTAATCTATTTTTTACTTTCTTGTAATAGGTTTCGACTTCCAGTGAATAAGTATCGTCCTTGAAGTTTCTAAAATAGCCAATCGCAACTTGATCCGCTAATTGTGGTTTGATGTAATTGTCAGCAGGTAACCACACATCCAGTGGAGTGGGAGATGAGGTATTAGAAATTAGCTGGAGATACTGTGACATTCTGTTATAGCTAGCTTTGATAGCTTGGTTGTCATCTAACTGATAAGCGACAGCAAGCCTAGGTTCTAGGTTTTTGTAGGTTTGTATGACTTTGTTTTTGCCAAAAAACTGAGTAGAAGTTGGAGTTGCTTTTTCGTATAACTGTAAGTCCTCATTAAATGTAACAGGATTATTATTGGCGTAATAATTTACAGTAGAAGCACCAAGTCTATAAAACATGCTGTAACGTAAGCCGTATGTAACGCTTAG
>NZ_JAQWTM010000307.1 GCF_029242675.1 Flavobacterium sp. | reverse complement strand
AAAACGGATTGGAAGATAAAAAATACCGCTATTATAGCAGCTACTATTTCACGATGCTGAATGGCTTGTTGCATGAAAAAAAGACCGATTACGAGTCGGATCCAGCGCATGCTGTGCCAATTGGTAAAAAGAAGTTGTTTCATGTTAGTGCTTTTTTATTTTATATTTTTCATCGTAAGATACGATGGCTTGCAGTTGCTTTAACGGAATTTCGGTTGTACTGACTATCAATACTTCAGAAAAATCAGTACTCATACTCACATTTTTAACTTCTTGGATGTTAATAAATGCAGTGCTAACCGTATTCATGCAGCCTGTGCAGGTAATGCCTTCGAATTCATACAGAGAAACTAATACATCACTGTTTTTTTTGAACTCTATAAACAATTCAGATCCTGCTCTTGGCGCAATCGAATTGGTGGCAACGGCTATGTGTTGCAAATGAAACGCCTGCTGAAATAATTTTTCGTATTCGTCTTTGCTTCCTCCAAAAGGCGGACTCACTTCAAAAGAACGATTGAATAAAAGACCTGCTAAAATTCCGTTCTGAGCTAACAGTTCGTGCATTTTCCAAACATACTTTTGGCGTAGGCGAGGAGGTAAGGCACAAAAAAAGGTTTGCTCAATAATTAATTCATACTGTCCTTGGTGTTCGAAATAATCACCACAAATCACTTTGATGTTCGGATTGTCACCAAATTTAGTTTGTAAAGCAGCCACTAAGGTAGGTGCGATATCAATTACGGTAATATTTGTAAAACCTTGTTCGAGCAGGTATTGGGCTTCATAGGTGTTTCCACAACCCGGAATCAGGACAGCTAACTCTTTATTTGTTATACTATCGATGTAGGTTTGGATAGGTGGTGAGACCGTTCCTAAATCCCAACCTGTAGCATTTGCTTGGTATTGTGCGTCCCAATAAGTACCGTCTAGCGGTTTTTCACAGGACACTACACAACATTGATCAGTACTCATTGCAGCTAGTTTTTAATTAATTATAGCGTTTTACTTTGGCAAACAAAGTCTGTTTTTGGTATCGTAGTTTGAGCAATAGCGTTAAAACCACCGGCTACTTCTTTAAAATTTCTAAACCCACGCGCTTGCAAGATCGATGCCGCCATCATGCTACGGTATCCTCCTTGGCAATGTAAAAAGAAAGGCTCTTTTGGATCAATATCTTTAATCCAGTCGTTGATAAGTGACAAGGGTTTGCTGTAGGCTTCATCCACATGTTCTGCTGCATATTCCGTTTCTTTACGAACGTCAATTACTTTGCTTTCTCCTATTCTTACTTCTTTTGCAAAAGTTTCGGCAGTAATTCTATTTACAGTATCGGTTTCCTTACCTGCTTTCTCCCAAGCTTCAAATCCACCTTCTAAATGACCTACCACATTATCAAAACCTACGCGGCTTAGTCTTGTAACCGTTTCTTCTTCTTGACCTAGTTCTGTTACCAATATAATAGGTTGTTTCACATCAGCAATTAAGGCACCAACCCATGGAGCAAAATCTCCATCGATACCGATACTGATCGATTGCGGAATAAATCCTGCAGCAAAAATACCGTTTTTACGGGTGTCTAAAATCAAAGCACCAGTTTCTTCCACCACTGCTTCAAAGTCGGCTACTTTTATCGCTTGCATTCCGTTATTCAAAACCGATTCAAAGCTTTCATACCCTTTTTTATTCATGGCTACATTCATCCCAAAATAAGCAGGAGGTGGTAGTAACCCATCGGTCACTTCTTTTATGAATTCGGTTTCGGTCATATCTGCACGTAAGGCGTAATTGTTTGCCTTTTGGTTTCCTATAGTCGATACGGTTTCTTTACTCATGTTTTTACCACAAGCACTTCCTGCACCATGCGCAGGATAAACAATCACCTCATCAGGAAGCGTCATGATTTTTGTACGTAACGATTTGTACAAAGTAGCGGCTAATTGATCTTGCGTCATATCAGCTGCTTTTTGAGCTAAATCAGGTCTTCCCACGTCACCAATAAATAAGGTGTCTCCTGAAAAAATTGCGTGTTCCTTACCTGCTTCATCTAACAATAGGTACGTCGTACTCTCCATAGTATGCCCAGGAGTATGCAACGCTTTTATTTTTATGTTTCCAATTTGGAATTCTTGATTGTCCGTTGCAATGATAGATTCAAACTCCGTTTTGGCCGTAGGACCATAAACAATTGGAGCGTCAGTTGCTTTACTTAGATCGACATGACCTGATACGAAGTCAGCATGGAAATGAGTTTCAAAAATATATTTCAATTGTACCCCATCTCTTTCCAAGCGGTCCAAGTAAGGCTGTACCTCACGAAGGGGATCGATAATTGCGGCTTCACCATTTGAAGTAATATAATAAGCTCCTTGAGCTAAACATCCGGTATATATTTGTTCGATTTGCATGAGTATAGTTTTATTTTAAATATTTGATACAAAGATAATTCTTGTATTGCGGTTGTACAGTGACTAATGTTACAAAGGTCAAAAAAACAACAATTGGATTGCTGTAAAAATGCCTTTTTTGTTGTTTTTCTTTATCAAGCAAAGGTGCAACTTTTATAGATTTATAAATAAGTCCACTAGCG
>NZ_JAQWTM010000293.1 GCF_029242675.1 Flavobacterium sp. | reverse complement strand
TGCTATACATAATTACTTTAATAGTAATGGGTATATAAATATTCATACTCCAGTAATTACCGGAGCAGATGCTGAGGGTGCTGGTGAAATGTTTAAGGTTACGGCTTTACCATTTGACGGAACACCGAGAAAAGAAGACGGAAAAGTTGATTATAGAGAAGATTTCTTTGGTAAGGAGACGAATTTAACGGTTTCAGGACAACTAGAAGGAGAGACTTTTGCGATGGCTTTAGGTCAGATATATACGTTTGGACCTACGTTTAGAGCTGAGAATTCCAATACTTCTCGCCACTTGGCAGAATTCTGGATGATTGAGCCAGAGGTTGCTTTTAATGATTTGAATGACAATATGGATCTGGCTGAAGATTTTATTCAGTACGTGATTAAATATACGCTTGACAAATGTCCTGAGGATTTAAAATTCTTAGAAGGAAGATTGCTTGACGAAGAAAAATCAAAACCACAAGCGGAAAGAAGCGAAATGGCTTTGCTTGACAAATTAAATTTTGTTTTAGACAACAACTTTAAACGTGTTTCATACACGGAGGCAATCGACATTTTGAGAGAGTGTACACCAAATAAAAAGAAAAAATTCAACTACATTATTAACGAATGGGGCGCTGACTTACAATCAGAACACGAGCGTTACTTGGTAGAAAAACACTTTAAATGTCCGGTGATCTTGTTTGATTACCCTGCAAATATCAAGGCATTTTATATGCGTTTGAACGAAGACGGAAAAACAGTTCGTGCCATGGATATCCTTTTCCCAGGAATTGGAGAAATTGTAGGAGGCTCTCAAAGAGAGGAACGTTTTGATGTTCTAGTTGAAAAAATGAAAGCCTTAGGAATTGACGAAGAAGAATTATGGTGGTATCTTGATACACGACGATTCGGTAGCGCAGTTCACTCTGGTTTTGGACTAGGATTTGAAAGACTGGTACTGTTTGTAACAGGAATGACAAACATACGTGACGTAATTCCTTTCCCTAGAACACCTATGAATGCGGAGTTTTAGGAAAAGTTTTTAAGATGCAAAGTCACAAAGTTTCTGAGTTTCTGAGTCTAATGAAAGATTCAAAGTTTCTAAGACGCTAAGTTACTAAGGCTTTACGTTTTAGAAATTTGCTTTAAGTTGTTAAAAACACGAGCAACTTTAAACCTAACCTTTTTAAACAAATTTTCTAGTTAATAAATATAAATCGTCAATAAACGTTACTTAGTCGCTTTGAAACTAAGTAACTCAGCAACTTTTTCTATGCTAAAGCAATTCTTAAATTTAAAATTATCACAGAAATTATCTCCACAGCAAATCCAGCTGATGAAGTTAATTCAATTGCCTACGCAAGCTTTTGAGCAACGTTTGTTGGAAGAAATGAACGAAAATCCGGCTCTTGAAGCTGGAAAAGAAGAGGACGAATACGAAAAAGATGAGTTTGAAAATGATGACTATGACGACTACGATGATGCAGAAGCGGATCGCATGGAGTCAGACGACATTAATATCGATGAGTATTTAAACAGTGACGATACTCCTGATTATAAAACCCAAACCAATAATTACAGTGATGATGATGAGGAACGAGAGTCACCATTGGCTTCACCAATTAGTTTTCATCAGGATTTAATTAATCAATTGAATACTTTTATCCTTGATGACGGAGAGCGCGATATAGCCGAATTTCTTGTGGGTAGTATTGATGATATGGGTTACATCCGTCGCAGTATTCCTGACATTGTAGATGATATGGCTTTTACACAGGCCATTTATACCGACGAAGAAACTGTAGAACGAATTTTGCATGTTATTCATGAACTAGAACCGTCAGGTGTGGGTGCTCGCGATTTACAGGAGTGCTTAATGCTACAACTAAAACACAAGACGCCAACCGAATCCGTTGACTTAGCTACCGACATCATCGAAAATCAATTTGATGCTTTTACCAAAAAGCATTATGATAAATTGATTCAAAAGTATGGCGTTTCTAATGAGCAATTAAAGAAAGCGATTCACGAAATAGAAAAACTGAATCCCAAACCAGGTGGTGCTTTTACTGGAAACAATAAAGTAACTGAAAACGTAGTTCCTGATTTTGCTATTCGAATAGTTGAAGGGGAATTAGAACTTACCTTAAACGGGCGCAATGCACCAAGCTTGCACGTATCAAAAGACTACCAAGAAATGATGCAAACATACAAGGCATCATCAGACAAATCAGGTGCTCAAAAGGATGCAGTACAATTTATTAAGCAAAAACTAGATTCGGCTAAGTGGTTTATCGATGCCATTCGTCAGCGACAAGAGACTTTATTTGTCACTATGAATTCTATCATGCATTATCAAGAAGAATATTTTTTAGAGGGTGATGAAACCAAGCTGAAACCAATGATCTTAAAAGATATCGCTGATATAGTTGGTCTAGATATTTCGACCGTTTCTCGTGTTGCCAACAGCAAGTATGTAGAAACACCTTACGGCACCAAGTTGATCAAAGAATTTTTCTCTGAAGCCATGAAAAACGACCAAGGAGAAGATGTATCCACTTTAGAAATCAAAAAAATATTGCAAAATATAATTGAAGAAGAGGACAAGAAAAAACCACTTCCTGACGATCAACTAGCTGATTTACTCAAAGAAAAAGGCTATCCAATAGCAAGAAGAACCATCGCTAAATACAGAGAGCAACTCGATATTCCCGTGGCTAGAATGAGAAAGAAAATATAAGATTAGTTCGAATATTCACAGAACCATTAAAAGTTTAAGAAAAAGTAAGGTCAAACTTAACCCACTTAAATTTTTAATGTTTTTTTATGGACGTGAAAGAAAAATCTGTACCTTTAGTTGTAGGCAGCAGTGCCTATCTAAAGTGTACTGATTGATATTAAACAATTTACTATGAAACTACTTTTCTCTTTTCTGCTCGTTCCAATCCTTTGTGGTTGTGCAACCAATAAAAATACTATTGACAAGAAATCTTGGGAGACCGTAAATCTTGATGCTTATTCGGCTGGAGCAAATGAGAAAAGTGTAATCCGATCGATGCTGAATTCAGATACTTACAAGCAAACAATCGTTGAACTAGACAAAGTAAAATACAAACTGGCCCAATTCAATTCTATTACCGATACGCTAAAAGGTAAGTATGATTTGCAAATTGAAAAAAAAGAGAATTCCCAAACGATAAAAATTATTCGCTTACAATAGCGTAGCAAATACTTACCATAAAAAAAGGCTGTTTCAAATTAATGAAACAGCCTTTACTTTTTATAAAAAGGATTTATTTAGTTCTTTTTCCCATCGATAATCGCTCCTGTACCTGCACCTACGCCTGCACCAGCTAATCCACCAATGATTGCTCCAGTTCCTTTTTTCTTGCTTATGATAGCTCCCGTTGCAGCACCCACTCCAGCACCAATCACGGCACCTTTAGCAGTACTACTCCATTTTTTTCTAGCAGGTGCCGGAGCAGCCTGATTCACAACAATTACTTCTTTTGAGCTTGCTGCTTGCACTTCTTGTTGCTTAGCTAACTCTATTTTCATAGAATCAATTGTTTTTTGTTTCACCATCTCCATTTTCATCGAGTCGATAACAACTTGTTTATCATCAATAACTCCTGCTTGATCAGCCTTTTTTTGACAAGAAACGATTGTCAAAGATGCTAGTAACACATAAATATATTTCATCTCCTTTAATTTTAAATTAATTATATAGCAAATATACGTTGGAGCGCCTTTTTTAGTTTTATGAAATTTTCGCTATTTTTTATAGAATTACGATTTCCCATTAAAAAGCAACTAGGTACTCCCTTGAATTAAAAACTTAGACTTTGTTTACCATGTAGTTAACCGGTTCATAAAATCAATTTCTAGATACGCGTTAAACCTGAGAAAACATTAGTCTATATTCTTATCGTCTTGGTTTTTTTTCATGGCATGAAAGTAAGCTGCCCGGCTTAAAGGCTCATATTCTTCCGTTTCTCCTAGCATAACTAGTTTATCGCTGTCGGTTTTTCTAAAACTATAATTAGCTAGATTTCCAGTACGCGTGCATACCGCATGAACCTTAGTAACATATTCAGCCGTTGCCATAAGCGCCGGCATGGGACCAAAAGGATTTCCTTTAAAATCCATGTCTAATCCTGCCACAATCACACGGATGCCTTGATTGGCTAGGTCATTACATATTTTAACTATTTCATCATCAAAAAACTGAGCCTCATCAATTCCTACTACATCGCAACCTTGAGCAAGTATAGCGATATTTGCCGCTGCTGGAACGGGCGTAGATCTAATTTCGTTTGAATCATGTGATACGACCATTTCATCATCGTATCGGGTATCAATGGCCGGTTTAAAGATTTCCACTTTTTGTTTAGCAAATTGTGCCCGCTTTAAACGGCGAATCAGCTCCTCTGTTTTTCCCGAAAACATAGAGCCGCAGATAACTTCGATCCAACCAAATTGTTCTTTGTGATTTACTGTATTTTCGAGAAACATTTTGTATTTTTCTAACTTAAAAAATGAATAGTTTTTATTACTTTGTACTGTAATAAATCAGAGTATAGTTTTATACTTTTTATATGGTCTCAAAAGTAGAAAAATTTTATCAATTGAAAGATTTAGGAACATTTATTTCAATTTAAATATTGTCTCCTTTCCTACTCAGACCTTATTTGAAAAATAAATAGGACACGAACACAAGAAACACATACGCCACACTTACGATATCAACTGTTATGAAAAAAAGATTAGAAGCCGACTTGGTTAGCATCGCACATAGAATTTTACAACTTAAGAATAAGTCTGACATCAATGTTCTTTATGCTGAAACGCAAAAGTTATATGAAAAACTGGCTGTTCTAAAATTTGTTGAAGAACAATACGGTACAACAAAACCAACAATTTCACTGACTGAAATTGAAAAGGACATTGAAGCGTTCTACGACAAAGAAGAATCTCTTCCTGTTGAAACGGTAATCGAAATGACAGAAGAAATTCCTGCTCCAGCAAAAGAAGAGCCTTCAAATGCAATTGAAGAAACTATTGAAATTCCGGTAGCAGAAACTACAGCAGAATTTTCAACAGATGAAAAAATTGAAGTCCCTGCGGTAGATAAAGACCCCGAATTAGGTAAATTT
The DNA here is from genome assembly GCF_029242675.1 of Flavobacterium sp. Taxonomy (GTDB): domain Bacteria; phylum Bacteroidota; class Bacteroidia; order Flavobacteriales; family Flavobacteriaceae; genus Flavobacterium. Next base: position 9,118 of record NZ_JAQWTM010000293.1, on the reverse strand, counting down.
GAAGCAGACATTAGAGAAGAAAGCGTAGCTGTTATCGAAGAAGAGCATGAAGAGGAAGTAACAGCAGATAACGAAGATGCAGAAGAAGAAATTGCGACTTTATTGGAAGAAGAAAAAAGTACTACAGAGTTTGAACCTGCTTTTACAGCTGCTTTTGAACTTACCGAGGAAGAAACAGAAGAAGAAGAAATTGAGGCTCCTAAGCCAGCTGCGGTACAAATTTCCTTCGCTGATTTACTTGGTGGTAATTATAACGAGCCGCAATTTGTAAAAGTTGATGATGTTGCGCCTTTACCAGTAGAAACCATTTTTGAACCGGTAATCAACGAACCTATTGCAATAGACCGAACCGTTACCGAAGTAGAGAAACCGGCAAGCCCTACTCCTCCCAAAATTGTTTCTCTAAATGATAAATTATCAAAAGGACTTGATATCGACCTGAACGATCGCATTGCTTTTGTAAAACATCTTTTTGGCAACAATGACGAAGACTACAATAGAGTTTTAAACCAACTTATCACTTTTGATAATTTCTACGAAACCAAGAACTTCATTGACGAAATGGTGAAACCTGACTACAATAATTGGGAAGGAAAAGAGAATTATGAAGAGCGATTTATGGATATTATCGAGAAGAAGTTTTTGTAAAACAACCACTAGAAATTGCTTTTTGACTCTTTCTAACACCTAATATACTGTTGTAAAACATGTCAAAATTATATATTGTTCCCACACCCATAGGCAATCTCGAGGATATGACTTTCAGAGCCATTCGGATTCTAAAAGAAGTAGATTTGATTCTGGCCGAAGACACGCGCACCAGCGGCAAACTCTTGAAGCATTTTGATATTGGGACACATATGCACAGTCACCACATGCATAACGAGCACAAAGCCGTTGAAAATTTAATTTCAAGGTTAAAAGCAGGAGAAACGATTGCTTTAATTTCAGATGCAGGAACTCCTGCTATTTCTGATCCTGGTTTTCTATTAACTAGAGCCTGCGTCGAAAACGGAATCACAGTCGAATGTTTACCTGGCGCAACCGCTTTTGTTCCCGCTTTAGTCAACAGCGGATTACCAAATGACAAATTTATATTCGAAGGTTTTCTTCCAGAAAAAAAAGGACGTCAAACGCGCTATTTAGAACTTGCCGAAGAAACACGAACAATGATTCTTTATGTTTCTCCACATAAACTAGTAAAAACATTGGCAGAGTTCATTACCTATTTTGGTGAAGACCGTCAAATTTGTGTTTCAAGAGAATTATCAAAACTTCATGAAGAAAACCGAAGAGGCACAGCAAAAGAAGTGCTAGCGCATTTTGAAAAAACAGCACCTAGAGGAGAAATAGTAGTGGTTGTAGCTGGAAAAACAATAGTTAAAGAAGCTAAGAAAAGTAAATTCCAAAAAGAGGAAGAATAAAAAATGAACGATCAAAAGGTTATTATAATTGGCGCTGGACTATCTGGTTTAATGCTTGCCTATTTGTTAAATCAAAAAGGAATTCAAGCCTTCGTTCTGGAAGCCAATGATCGCATTGGCGGCCGAATCAACACAATAACTGGAACAAGCGGTGTAACTATAGAAATGGGAGCGACTTGGTTTAGCAAGCAACATCCTACCTTGCTTTCATTGCTAGACAAACTAGAAATACCTTATTTCAAGCAACATACTAAAGGGATTTCGCTTTTTGAAACGATGTCTTTCGTACCGCCACAGAAATTTGAAATTCCAGATTCTGAAGAACCTTCGTATAGAATTCAAGGTGGAACGCAAACCCTCATTAACAAATTAGTTACCGAAATTGGTATTGAAACTATTCGAACCAACTCTAAAGTAACGGCGATCAAAGAACTCGGCAATCAGCTAGAAGTAACTGATTCCAACGGAAAACAATTTCTTGCTGATAAAGTGGTAGCAACTTTACCACCTCATCTACTAATCAAAACAGTTGAGTTTGAACCTACTTTAGCAGATGACCTTGTAGAACTAGCTAAAAAAACTCATACTTGGATGGGCGAATCAATTAAGTTTGCTGTAGAATACGCCAGTCCGTTTTGGAGGGAGAAAAACTTTTCAGGCACCTTATTTAGTCACGCTAGCATTGCACAGGAAATGTACGATCATACCACGTTTGATGGTACGGGCTTTGCACTTAAAGGTTTTTTAAACGGTGGATCGCATACTTTAACCCTAGCAGCGCGTCAAGAAAAAGTGATTAAGCAACTAACTTCCTTATTTGGTCCGGAGGCCGAGAACTACCTAGCCTATCATGAAAAAGTATGGCGCGAGGCAGAACTCACTTTTTTGCCATACGAAGACTTGGTTATGGCGCATCAAAATAATGGTCATGCAGCTTACAAAAAACCATTATACAGCAATAAATTTTATTTTTCAGGGGCTGAAACGGCCTCAATAAACCCAGGTTATATGGATGGTGCCATCAATGCAGCAATCCACATTGCCTCTCAATTTTAAAAACTATCCCTATGAATATTGATTCTTTTTTAGAAAAATTAAATAAAACTCCTCAAGATATAACGTTCGCAGAAACCATTGTAGTAATTGAGGGTAATTACGACTTCTCTCCTACCGCTTTCGAGAACGGTTTGCTACACAATGCCGCAGGTGAAAACTCTGGTTCGTGCAAGATATTTGCTTTCGCAGAGTTACAAAAATTGTCTGAAGAGTCTACCTTGTCTTGCTTTGGAGCGTATTATCGCGAAGAGGTTTTAGGAGATCCAGAAGGAACAAACCATCAAAATATTCGTAATTTCATGAAATCCGGCTGGGACGGAATTGCGTTCTACGGTGAAGCACTGACTTCAAAATAATCAAAAGGTTACTTTACATTATCAATTATGCGCTGGACAATCAAACCGAAACCTTCCGAAGACAAGATCAAACATTTGGCGCAAGCCTTACAAGTTGAAGATTTTGTGGCGCAACTGTTGGTGCAGCGCGGTATCGAAACTTTTGAGGATGCCAAACTGTTTTTTCGACCTTCACTAGAGCACTTACATGATCCGTACTTGATGAAAGACATGGACAAAGCAGTGGCTAGAATCGAACAAGCGATTGAAAATCAGGAACGCATATTGGTTTTTGGCGATTATGATGTAGACGGAACCACCGCGGTTTCTCTTGTCTCCTCTTACTTAAAAACGTACTATCCTGAAGTGGCGACCTATATTCCGGATCGCTATGATGAAGGCTATGGTGTTTCCTTTAAAGGTATTGATTTTGCTGATGACAATGGTTTTACATTGATCATAGCGCTAGATTGCGGCATCAAATCAATCGATCATGTCGCTTACGCAAAAGAGCGAAACATCGACTTTATTATTTGTGATCACCATAGACCAGGCAACACACTGCCTGATGCAGTCGCTATTTTAGACCCGAAAAGAGACGATTGCACTTATCCGTATGATGAATTGTGCGGTTGCGGAATCGGTTTTAAACTGATTCAAGCTTTAGGTTCAAATAGACAGCAGACTATCGATGATTTAGTTCCTTACTTAGATTTAGTCGCAGCGGCAATTGCAGCAGATATTGTTCCTATGACGGGCGAAAACCGAGTATTAGCTTATTTTGGACTACAAGTTATCAATGAAAATCCTAGACCCGGAATCAAAGCTTTAGTGTATCAAGTCAAAAAGCAAACCCTAGATATTACCGATGTTGTCTTTATCATTGCTCCCAGAATTAATGCTGCAGGACGCATCAAACATGGTAACCATGCAGTGGAACTTTTAACCGAATTTAATTTCGAGCAAGCCCAACAATTTGCATCTGAAATTGAGCAATACAACTCCGATCGTAAAGATCTAGACAAACAAATTACTAAAGAAGCCTTCAATCAAATAGAAGAGAATAATGAACAAGACCGCTTTACCTCTGTCGTTTTCCAAGAGAATTGGCACAAAGGCGTTATTGGAATTGTTGCTTCAAGACTGATAGAAACGTATTATCGCCCTACTTTAGTTTTTACCCAAAGTGGTGACAAATATGCCGCATCGGCACGATCTGTAAAAGGATTTGATGTGTATAATGCACTTGAAGCTTGCTCGGAACATTTAGAACAATTTGGCGGGCATATGTATGCTGCGGGCATGACGATAAAACCCGAAAACTATCCAGCTTTTAAAGAAGCGTTCGAAAAGCAAGTACAAGATACTATTCCAGAGAATTTACGTGTTCCAGAAATAGAAATCGATGCTGAAATTAACTTTACCGATATCACCCCAAAACTCATTCGGCTTTTGAAACAGTTCGAGCCTTTTGGGCCACTAAACATGACACCTGTTTTTTTAACCAAGAATATAACAGATACCGGATATGCTAAAACTTTGGGTGCTGACGACGAACATTTAAAATTATTCGTCAAACAAAATAACTCAGAAGGCATCACGGCTATCGGTTTTGGATTAGGAGACAAAATAGGATTAACAAAAAACCACCAACCTTTTCAGGCAGTATATTGCATTGACGAAAACGAGTGGAAAGGAACAACAACAGTACAATTACGACTAAAAAATATCAAATAATGAGCAAAGATATCACGAAGAAAAAAGATCCCTATGCTGCCTTACGCTATAGAGAATTCAATATTTTTTTAATCCTTCGTTTTGCCATGGTTTTCGCTTGGTCGATGCAATTTATTGTAATCGAATGGCAAGTGTATAGTATCACTAAAGATCCTCTCTCACTAGGGATTATTGGTCTAATGGAGGTAATTCCGGCAGTTTCCCTAGCCTTATTTGCGGGTCATATTGTAGATCAAAAAGAAAAAAAGGGCTTGCTTATCAAATGCATTTTAGCCTTCTCCGTAATCAGTTTTGGGTTGTTTTTATTGACTTGGCCATCCGTAGTTAGTTCATATGCTACTCAAACTTTATTATATGCGATTTACTTTTTGGTTTTTCTAGGCGGATTGGTACGTGCTTTTTTAGGGCCTACCATATTTTCGCTTTTATCATTATTGGTTCCCAAAAAAGTATATCCTAATGCCGCCACCTGGAGTAGTTCGGTTTGGCAAATTGCTTCGGTAGTTGGGCCAGCAGTAGCCGGTTTTTCAATCACATTAATAGGAGTGCATTGGTCGATGTGTACCGTATTTGCTTGTTCCATATTTGCCTTGATCGCTTTATCACAAATCGAAAAGAAGCCTATTTTAAATCCTAAAATTGGCGAACCGGTGATGCAAAGTTTAACGGAAGGAATCAAATTCGTATTCAATAACAAAACCGTTTTAGGAGCGATCACCTTAGATATGGTTGCTGTATTATTTGGTGGAGCCGTAGCTTTGTTACCCGTTTTTTCGCAAGATATTTTAAAAGTGGGTTCAGAAGGATTTGGTTTTTTACGAGCAGCACCCGCCATTGGTTCTTTCTTGACGATGCTAATTACAGCTTACGTGCCCTTGAGTAAAAATGCCGGAATGAAACTGTTAACTGCCATTTTCGGTTTTGGTGTTTGTATCATTGTTTTTGGACTGTCAACTATTTTTTGGGTTTCTCTAGCAGCTTTGTTCTTGAGTGGCGTTTTTGATGGTATATCCGTTGTGATTCGCCAAACGATTTTGCAGTTAAAAACTCCTGATCACATGCGCGGTCGTGTAGCTTCAGTAAATTCAATGTTTGTGGGTTCGTCTAACGAATTGGGCGCCTTTGAAAGTGGTTTAACCGCTAAGCTCATGGGAACAGTGACGGCAGTTGTTTTTGGAGGAAGTATGACTTTACTAATAGTGGCTACTACTGCAATCCTCTCTCCTACTTTTAGAAAACTAGATTTACAAAAAGATATTGATGACCACGAAAACCAAGAGTAATTAGTGTTTTTTTTATTTAGAATAATTATAAATAATACATATATTTTCTAAAAACTGTTAGCAGATGAAAGCCGTAAAACCAATTTACCACAACGAGTCAGGTACCTCTTTCTTTTGGAAAAAGGAGAATGATATTGTTACCGATAAAGTCCAATTGATTTTTAGAGAGACCGGATTTTACTTTAGTCGACCGGAACTAAAACAGTTCAAGAATTGCATCGATGAAAGTTATCGTTCTAATCACTCCTGTGACAATTGTGATTTGAAAAATAGTTGCCATAAGTTTTTATTACGCACACCATGTTCCCAAATTGATCTTGCTGTCACAATGAATGAGTTAACAGCCGTAAAAGATTTAGTAGAAGGCACGCTATTCAACATCTCCATGATAGACTATTTGCACGGAGAAGGGATGAATTAGAAACCCTATTCGTATTTTTTTATTTCAAAAGTATCGCCATCAAAAACAGCATAAGTAAAATAAGTAATCCAATCTCCTAGATTCACATATTCGGCATTTTCCCCTACGCTTACTTTCATAGGTAAATGACGGTGACCAAAAATGAGGTAATTATAATGTTTCGTTTCTAACTTTCGTTTCGAATATAGAATCAGCCATTCTTTATCTTCTCCTAGAAAGGTAACATCTTCGTCACCAGAAATAAGTTTGTTTTTGACTGATAAATATTGCGCTAACCGAACGCCAATGTCAGGGTGCATCCATCTAAAAAGCCATTTGAAAAAAGGATTCGTAAACACTTTTTTCATGCGTTTGTATCCTTTGTCGCCGGGTCCTTTGCCATCTCCATGCCCGATCAAAAAAGTTTTATTGCCAAAGGTGAACTCTTTGTTATCATGAAATACAGGAATATTCAATTCTTTTTGAAAGTAATCCTCCATCCATAAATCATGGTTGTCCACAAAAAAGTAAATTGGAATTCCGCTATCCCGAATCTCGGCTAATTTACCCAATACACGAACAAAGCCTTTAGGAACTACTGTTTTGTATTCGAACCAAAAATCAAATAAATCACCTAATAAAAAAATAGCTTCAGCATTTTGTTTTACTTCGTCAAGCCAAGCGACAAACTTTTGTTCTCTTGGAAAACTAAGTTCAGGCGTAGGCGCGCCAAAATGTTGGTCTGAGGCGAAATATACTTTTTTATTGTTGGCTAATTGCATTTAGTCAGGAGTTGGTATAGAGTTACAAATTATCGCTTGCAAACCATTCTGCAAATGAAGATTCTGTTTCTTGTAGTTTTAAGGAAAATAAGGCGATATCTGCCGGTAATCTACTTTTAATTTTTTCAGCAAAATCAATCACCATATTTTCACTTGTAGGTTGGTAATCTACCAAAATAACGTGATGACCGCGATTTTTGAGTTCGTGTGCCAACTCTACATGCGGAGTAGTTTGGTTAAAAACGGTAGCATGATCAAATTCATCTACGATTTCCTCTTTTACAATTTTTTTCAAATCGGTAAAATCGATTACCATCCCAAACTTAACATTCGTACGATCCGTAATGGGCTTACCAATAACCGTTACTGACAATTTGTAGCTGTGACCATGTACATTTTTACATTTCCCATCATAGCCGTAAAGGGCGTGACCGGTTTCGAAACTAAATTGTTTTGTGATTCTGATATTGCTCATTGTAATGTTATTTTGGCTGCAAATTTAGTAAATTGAGTCGAGAAATGAAGTAGAAATAGCGTGAATGGAATTCGGATCGTTTTTAGCCCCGGTAGTAGCGGCATCTCCCGCCTTTTTTAGGCGGGAATACAGCGGATGACGGGAAAGAGCTCCAAGAAAAAAGATTATTTCTTTTTGAACTGCTCTAAGGCATTTTTGGCATAATCAGACAACACTAATTTCCCCGTAATGGCCGCTCTTTCTAGCAACAGTGTTTCCCAGTGCTGGGTTCCTTCCCAAATAATTTTTTTCATTTCTAGAAGTGAATCAGGATTGTAGGTAGCCAATCGCTTGGTGAAATGAGCTAGTTCGATGTCAAGTTCAGTGGTGTTTTCAAGGACTTTAGCATAGAGTCCGTTTTCATACGCCCAAGTTGCTGTTTTCCATTCGTGCGCTTCTAAAGTCATGGTGCTCATGGCCACTTTACCAATTTTACGGCTAACGGCGGGCTCAATAACAAAGGGGCCGATACCAATTGCTAGTTCAGACAGTTTAATACTCGCGTCAACTGTTGCAAAAGCATAGTCGCAAGCAGAAGCAATTCCCACACCACCACCTACAGCTTTACCATGAATGCGACCAACGATTAACTTGGTACAACGGCGCATGGCGTTGATAAGGTGTGCAAAACCCGAAAAGAATTCGGTTCCTTCCTCTAAATTAGAAACAGCTAAAAGTTCGTCAAAAGAAGCACCAGCACAAAAGGCTCCTGTTCCTTCACTTTTAAGAATGATGATCGAAACTTGGTCATTATTGCTCAATTTATCGAGTTCATTAGTTACCGCATTTAATAATTGACGGGGAAAAGAATTACTTGCGGGATGGCCAAATTGTAGTGTTGCAATTTTATTTTCGATAGTAGTGGTTAGGGTTCCTTGGATGGTTTCTTGTGACATTATGCTATTTTTTAGGTAAAGTTAAAAATATAAAATGAAACCGATTCTTTTTTTAAAAATTGTTATTTGGAATACTAATTATATTATATTTGCGCTAATACGGGGGATTAGCTCATTTGGCTAGAGTACTTGCCTGGCAGGCAAGGGGTGACCGGTTCGAATCCGGTATTCTCCACGAAACCAAGTCATAAGGCTTGGTTTTTTTTATTTTAGAGCTATGTTCCACACTTATATTATTTTTTCTAAAACTTTAGACAAATACTACACTGGTTCGTGTGAAAGCATTGAAAACAGGCTAAATGATCATTTAAATAGTAGAAGTAAATATACTAAAGCCGCCAAAGATTAGATACTTGTATATTTTGAAACTTTTGATTCTAGGTCCTTAGCTATACAAAGAGAAATGGAAATCAAAAAAAAGAAAAGTAGAAAATATATCGAATTTTTAATATCCCTGAACTCAATTAACTAGAGTGTCCCGAAAGCGTTCGGGAGGGTGACCGGTTCGAATCCGGTATTCTCCACAAAACCACGTCATAAGGCTTGGTTTTTTTATTTTAGAGCTATGTTCTACACTTATATTATTTTTTCTAAAACTTTAGACAAATACTACACTGGTTCGTGTGAAAGCATTGAAAACAGGCTAAATGATCATTTAAATAGTAGAAGTAAATATACTAAAGCCGCCAAA
>NZ_JAQWTM010000283.1 GCF_029242675.1 Flavobacterium sp. | reverse complement strand
TTGACAATTGTTCCTTTTTATGATCGTACACAATTAATTCACGAAACGATAGGCACACTTGAGACAGCACTTTCTCATGAGATATTAATCAGTATTATTGTCGTTTTACTTTTATTATTTAACCTTAGAGCCTCATTAATTATATCTAGCTTATTACCCGTTGGAGTATTGATGACATTTATCGTAATGCGTTATACAGGAGTAGATGCCAATGTTGTAGCCCTCTCTGGTAACGCCATAGCCATTGGTGTAATGGTAGATGTAGGTGTTATATTTATTGAAAATATTATACGGCATTTAGAAATGCCAGAAAACGAAGGAGTGAAAGGTCAAAAGCTATTAGCTGTTATTTATAACGCTACAATTGAAGTCGCGTCTGCAATTACAACAGCATTAGCAACGACGATAGTTAGCTTCATTCCCGTATTCGCTATGGAATCAGCAGAAGGTAAATTATTTAGACCTTTAGCATTTACCAAAACATTTGCTTTATTAGGAGCTTTTGTTCTCGGCTTAATTGTTTTACCGTCTCTAGCACATCTCATTTTTGGTATTGATTATGATAAAAAAAGAGTAAAACGCTTTTGGGGCTATGTATTCATTGCCGCTGGAATTCTATTGAGTATTTATTTTAAAATGGCTCTCCCCTTAGCCCTATGTTTAATGGGATTGTACGACTTGTTCAGTTACAAAATTCCTGAAAAATTCCAAGCCTACACAAAGCATTTCAATTTGGTGTTGGTGCTATTCATAGTTTCCTTTTTTCTAACGGAGGAATGGATGCCTTTAGGACCACAAATTAGTGTTATAGGAAACTACCTTTTCGTAATCTTTCTTTTAGGTATCATATTATCTGCCTTATTATGCATTGTTCACTTTTATGAGCCTGTATTAAGATGGTGTTTAGAAAACAAAGGCAAATTCATGTTATTGCCCTTGGTTACACTACTATTTGGCCTAGTAGTATGGATTGGTTTCAATTCTTCTTTTGGCTTTATAGCAAACGGATTTGAAAAAGTAGGTTGGGACATTAGAAATTCCAAAGTTTGGTCAGCTCCCTCTCATACTTTTCCAGGTATTGGTTCTGAGTTTATGCCTTCACTCAGCGAGGGTAGCTATTTATTAATGCCTACTTCAATGCCACACTCAGGCGTAGAACAAAACCGAAAAGTAATAGGTCAACTTGATATGATGTTGAATCACATTCCAGAAGTAGATATGGCTGTTGGAAAACTGGGACGTGTAGAAAGTGCTTTAGACCCTGCTCCAATATCCATGTACGAGACTATGATTAATTATAAGCCGGAATACATTCTAAATGATAAGGGGCATCGTATGCGATTTAAGGTCGATAAAAAAGACCGTTATATTACAAAATCGCGCGATAGTCTTTCACATGCTGATGCTTTGAAACAAGGAATAACGATCAAAAATTTGATTGAAGATGATAACGGAGAATTTTATCGTAATTGGAGAGACAAAATACAATCACCTGATGATATATGGGATGAAATTATTAAAGCATCTAAAATTCCTGGAGTAACATCTGCTCCTAAATTACAACCTATTGAAACGCGACTTGTTATGCTCCAGACAGGAATGAGAGCACCTATGGGTATCAAAGTATTTGGCCCTGATTTGAAAACCATAGAAGAATTTGGATTAGAATTAGAAGCAATTCTTAAGGACGTACCATCGGTTAAAAAGGAAGCCGTATTTGCCGATAGAATCGTCGGTAAACCATACCTACATTTAAATATAGATAGAGAAAAAATTTCAAGATTTGGATTAAATGTTGAAGATATTCAACAAACAATTGAAACAGCTATTGGAGGAATGAAAATATCTTCTACGGTTGAAGGAAGAGAGCGCTACCCTATTCGTGTACGTTATCCAAGAGAATTAAGAGACAGTCCAGAAGCTTTAAGTAAAATTCTAGTAGCAACTCCTACTGGGGCTCAGATTCCTTTGGGGCAAATGGTCAAATTCGAATATACAAAAGGCCCACAAGCGATTAAAAGTGAAGATACGTTTTTGGTTGGCTTTGTGTTGTTTGATAAAAACTCAGGATTTGCCGAAGTAGATGTCGTAAACGATGCTCAAAAAGCGATTAAAGCTAAAATTGATTCGGGAGAACTTAAAGTGCCTCAAGGAGTGAATTTTAAATTCTCGGGAAGCTATGAAAATCAAATTAGAGCAATGAAAAGATTATCTATAGTAATTCCTATCTGTCTGGCCGTTATCTTTCTATTGCTTTACTTTCAGTTTAAAACAATTATTGCCTCTTCTATTCACTTTTCTGGGGTATTTGTTGCTTTTGCTGGTGGCTTTATTTTACTATGGCTCTATGGTCAAGATTGGTTTTTGAATTTTACAATCGCTGATGTAAACATGCGACATTTATTCCAGGTACACCCTGTTAACTTAAGCGTTGCCGTATGGGTTGGGTTTATCGCACTGTTTGGAATTGCGACTGATGACGGTGTAATTATGGGAACCTATATTCACCAAGTTTTTGAGGAAAAAAATCCTCAAAC
>NZ_JAQWTM010000282.1 GCF_029242675.1 Flavobacterium sp. | reverse complement strand
TGCTATATCTCTTCGTCCCGGAATGTCGGGACTACGAGGATGCCGCGACGATCAGGGCTAGATTTGGCGTTTTAAACATTCGATAAAAATTAAAAAAAATTCGTCGTGTACCATATACAACTATATAACAACCGATTACGTGTTTATTAAGTTTATAAAATTACTTATCTTTATAAAAAATGAAGTAACAAATGAACTGGAGTGCAAAGATTATAACCCATAAAAAAGTAAAGCGAATTGCCGTTTATTTTGAACAAAACATTCGAATGCAAGAAAAAGTAAAGGAGTGTGAAGGTGCACAATGGAGTACTACAAAAGCAGTATGGCACGTAGCAGATACTGTCGAGAACCGATTTAGATTTGACCTCCTACCCCACTCACAATCGCTACCATCCAGGGAAGGTATCGAGCAAATCGAAAAATTTAAAAATCATTTAAGATCACAGCGCTATAGTAGCAGTACTGTCGCGACATATAGCGATGCTTTAAGATCATTTTTGGTCTTTTACCGTGAGAAACCCATCAACGAAATAACAAATGAAGATGTGATTATTTACAACAACGACTATATTTTAAAAAATAAACTTTCGGCTTCTTATCAAAACCAAATTGTGAATGCCATCAAACTTTTTTTTCAAACTATTAGAGAAACCAAAATAGTGGTTGATAAAATACATCGTCCCAAAAGAGCTAAATTGCTACCAAATGTACTTAGTAAGGAAGAAGTAAAGTTGCTATTAGAGGCGCATAGCAACATTAAACATAAAACCATGCTATCAGTAATATACAGTTGCGGACTGCGATGTGGTGAACTACTAGCGTTAAAGCCAGCCGATATTGATTCAAAGCGCAATATCGTATTACTAAAAAATTCAAAAGGTAAAAAAGATCGCATCGTACCACTGAGTCCTAAGATACTAGACATGCTTCGTGACTATTATAAAATTTGCAAACCCAAGTATTATCTATTTGAGGGACAAACTGAGGGAAGAGCCTACGAAGCTCGAAGTTTGCAATTAATTCTAAAACAAGCCTTAAAAAAAACAGGTATTAAAAAGCCCGTAACACTTCACTGGTTACGCCACAGTTATGCTACACATTTACTAGAAAGTGGCACAGATTTGAGATACATACAAGAACTTTTAGGGCACAACAGCAGCAAAACTACCGAAATATATACGCATGTAAGCACAAAAAATTTACAGCAAATAAAAAGTCCATTTGATGATTTGTAAGTTTAAATTTATATATTTGATTTATAAATAAAGCGAAACAAACCTTCGCTTATCCACCCGATTATGGGTGTCTTTGAGAAGGTTTGTTTCGCCTATATACTAGTTAGCTGTAATCCTCTGAAAGCACCGCCAATAAAAGAAAAAACTGAAAATGATAAAACAAATTGACATAAAAAATGTAGCCACTTACGACAATATTGGTGTACAATTTGATGATTTAAAAAAAATTAATTTTATTTACGGTTCTAATGGTTGTGGAAAAACTACAATTTCAAATTTATTACACGACAAATCAGATCCAAAATTTAATAGTTGCACTTTAACTTGGCAAAATTCTATACCTTTAAAAACATTAGTTTATAACAAAGAATTTAGAGAACGTAATTTTGGAAAAGGAAAACTTAACGGAGTTTTTACACTTGGAGAAGCAACTGCTGACCAAATTAAAGAAATTGAAACAAAATCCGAATCGCTCAAAACAATTAAAATTGACGGAATTCAAAAACGTGAAACGTTAGATAAACTAAAATCAGAAAAAGAGAAATTAGAAAACGATTTTAAAGAAGCAACTTGGACAAAAGTTTACAAAAAACACGAAAACGTTTTTAAAGAAGCATATGGTTCTCACCAAAAAGAACCATTCAAAATTAAACTTCTACAAGAGTTTTCTAATAATAATTCTGAATTAGAAACGCTTGAAAGCCTAAAAGCAGAAGCAAAAACAATATTTGGTGAACAACCACAGAGAATAGATGAAATAAGCGAACTTTCGTTTGAAAGAGTTATAGATATCGAAGAAAATAAAATTTGGAAAAAAATCATCGTCGGCAAAGCCGACGTCGATATTGCCAAGTTAATTCAAAAACTTAATATAAATGATTGGGTTAATCAAGGTAGAGAATACATTGAAAATACTACTTGTCCATTCTGCCAAAAAGAAACAATTACGGAAGAATTTAAAACTCAAATAGAAAGTTATTTTGATGAAACATATTTGAATGATATTAAAGAAATCAAAGAATTAAAACAAGAGTATAATACTTTAACTTTAAACATCATTAACGTTTTAAATGGTATTGAAGTAAACCAAAGAGCTTTTAACAACACAAAACTTGATGTTGAAAAATTTTCAGCTTATTTGAAAACATTCATAAGTCAAAATACTGCAAACAATGAGTATCTAAACAATAAAATTAAAGAACCAAGCAGAAGTGTAGAATTAATTTCAATAAAAGAACAATCAGATTTACTTATAGAATTAATAAAGGAAGCAAATTTTGAAATAAAAAAACATAACAATATTGTAACTAACTATGCAACTGAAAAAAGCAATCTTATAAAGTCCGTTTGGAAATTTCTAATTGAAGAATATAAAACTGACACAACAACTTTCAACAGCAAAAAAGACGGTTTAGAGAAAGGAATTGCCAATTTAGAAACGCAATACAAAGCAAAGCAAGATGAATACAAAAAATTAGATTTTGAAATAAAAAGTCTAAATAAGAATGTTACTAGTATCCAACCAACTATTGACGAAATAAACAGAATTTTAAAATCCTACGGATTTTTAAATTTTGAAATCGTTCCAACACAGGAAGAAGGATTTTATCAAATTCAACGAGAAGATGGAACTATTGCAGAAACAACTTTGAGTGAAGGAGAAATTACATTCATCACTTTTTTGTATTATCTGCAATTGACAAAAGGTGGTATTTCAGAAGAGGAAGTAAACAATGAAAGAATTTTAGTAATTGACGACCCAATTTCTAGTTTAGACAGCAATGTTTTATTCGTTGTCAGTACACTTATTAAAGACATTATTAAAAATATTAAAGCAGACATTGGAAACGTGAGACAATTAATTTTGTTAACTCATAATGTATATTTTCACAAAGAAGTTTCTTTTATTGACGGAAGAACAAAAATTTGCAACAAAACATATTTTTGGATTTTAAGAAAGAACGACAAAATCACTAGTTTACAAAATTTTGAAATGAATAATCCAATTCAATCGTCTTATGAACTTCTTTGGCAAGAATTGAAAAGTAACGATGTAAAATCTACGTTGACAATTCAAAACGTAATGCGTAGAATAATTGAAAATTATTTTAAACTACTAGGTAAATACGGAGACGATGATTTAATTCTCAAATTCGTAACAAAAGAAGAACAAGAAATTTGTCGCTCATTAATTTCGTGGATAAATGACGGTTCTCATAGCATAAATGACGACTTATACGTTGAATTACAAGACAGAACAATTCAAGCTTATAAAAAAGTTTTTAAAGATATATTCATTTTGACAAAACACGAAGGACATTATAATATGATGATGAATTTAATAGAAGAAACAGCGTAAATATAAGGACTACAGCTAACAGCGGTTACAAGAAATGGCGAGAAAAGTGCAAAATTCACGTTTATTTTCCGCAAGAAATTTTATCTTAGCAGAAAAACCGCAGTTCCGAAGTTCGCCACTTCTTGTAGCCGCAAAACGTTATGGTAAATAGCTCTTTGGACGTGCTCAATTAATGTGATTTTAATTTTTTTAAGTGATGACTAAAAAAGTTTACAGTAAGCTGCCGGAAATAAAAACCTAGAGCAGCAAAATT
>NZ_JAQWTM010000445.1 GCF_029242675.1 Flavobacterium sp. | reverse complement strand
AATCCTTCCATTCGAAGTTGAAGCATAATTGATTTTCTCAATTTATTAAAAAACCCAATCTGAAAAGATTGGGTTTTTTTGTTTTTAATCAAGACTACATAACTGTATTATGCTTATCTCCTTTTTTGGATTTTATTTATTTATTGTAATTTATAATAATAAAAGACAGGATTGCCACAAACTAATTGAGTGTAATTGTTTTCTACCTTTTCGCCAATGTAAAATGCTGTTAGTTCACCAGAATCTTTGATAGTATATTCCCAAATTTCGTTGTTAGCGTATAGAAGTTCAGTAAAAAAATAAGATTCTGGATTGTCAGAAAAAAATGATTTATGCCGTTTTTAGTAAGATAGGAACTTCCAGTTAGGCGGAAAGTTTTTCAAAAACAGGAAGTGATTTGATTTTTAATCCCTTGATCAATTCGTTAGTTATGCTTTTTGGAGTAATTAGCATTTTCGTGTTAATTTTGATTTATATGCGTTCCTCCCATTTCGGGACGAAATATTCAATAATGTTCTGACTAGTGATACGTTGTAATTATGATATTAAATATTACTTTTTTATGTAAAATGGTTATTTAAATTATTTAATTTCGTGATAAGTTTATTAACTTACATTTCTTTTTTACCGCAAATGCTATAATAGCATTCAATGGTGTATCGATGGCAAGTACGGTTGAAGTTGATGAAAACTGTCAAGCTATGCAAGGTAGCTGTGACTTTGTTCAACCTTGTGCTAGGAAATATTATGTATTCTTAATTAGAGAGTATAAGGATAGTTATATTATTTGTAATCCTTCTTTAACTCGCAGCGGTATGGAATTAAAGATGTAAATATTAATACAGGAGCATCAATATTTGCTTTATAAAATCACAATAGATAGCCAATACTAATGTTTTGGGTTTCTATTAATTACCCTTTAAACTATGAAATTATATATTAATGTAATTATGTTGCTACTTTTTAGCCTAGCTAATGCTCAAAAAAATAATGCAATAAATGGTAAGGTTGAATATGAAATGTATGCTAATTTTGGTAAACCAATTCTTGAAAGTTGGGTGCTTTATTTTAATGAGGAGAAATCAGTTTTTATACCAGATAACTCTTTAAAACTTTTAGATAAAAATGGTGCTACCTACGATCAAATAATTCAATTGAAAACAACTGTTGTTCCCCATATTATTGTAGATTTTTCAAAAGACAGTATTTACAATCAAGGTATGGTACTATCAAAGCCTTATTATATTAAAGATCAATTATACAGCCCTAAGTGGACTTTAATTAAGGAATTTAAAACTATTGGGGAGTACAGGTGTCAAAAGGCGACTACTACCTTTAGAGGGAGAAAATACATTGCTTGGTTTTGTGTTGAAATTCCAGTAAACTTTGGACCATGGAAATTAAATGGTCTGCCTGGACTTATATTAGAAATTGAAGACGATTTAAGAATAATCCATATGATCGCCAAATCAATAGTCATTAATTCAGCTGAAAATTTTGACTTTTCTTGTAAAAGTATTCCAAAGTCAGGAATGCAATTATCAATGAAGGAATATATAGTATTAAAAGATAAAGAAGGTGAAGAGATACGAAAATTTATTTTGAGTAAACAAAATCGAGATACTGATATTCAATTTTCAGACGATCCTGTAAAAAGAAGTGGATTTGAATTAAGGTATGAATGGGAAGCTGATGAAAAAAA
>NZ_JAQWTM010000267.1 GCF_029242675.1 Flavobacterium sp. | reverse complement strand
TTAATTCCCATACATCTTTAACAAAATATTCTTACAAGGAACACGTATTTGTTTCCAAAACCTAAAATTAATAAGCCGCATACGATTTACCTATTTTACGATTTAAAAGACCCTATTTAGCTTTCTAATTTTAGCAATTGTTGATTTTGCAAATTCAACACATAAAGACTATATTTGCAGTCTTAAAAATCACTCCCTAATGGCATTATCTGAACAAGAAATAATAAGAAGAGAAAAACTTCAATCCTTACGTAATTTAGGGATCAATCCTTATCCTGCAAACCTTTTTCCAGTAAACCACACTTCAAAACAAGTTAAAGAAACTTTTGAAGACGGTAAGACGGTAATTGTTGCTGGTCGTTTAATGAGCGTAAGAGATCAAGGAAAAGCTTGTTTTGCTGAATTACAAGATAGTGAAGGACGTATTCAATTGTATTTAAATCGCGATGTTTTATGTCCTGGTGAGGACAAAACAACATACAATCAAGTATTTAAAAAACTAACCGATCTTGGTGACTTTATAGGAATCGTTGGAGAATTATTCACTACCAAAGTGGGTGCACAATGCATTCGCGTGGACGAATTTACTTTCCTAAGTAAAACATTACGCCCATTGCCTTTACCAAAAGTAGACGAAGACGGAAAAGTACATGATGCATTTAATGATGCTGAATTGCGTTACCGCATGCGTTACGTAGATTTAACGGTAAACCAAAACGTAAAAGACACGTTCATTAAGCGCACAAAATTGTTTAACGCAATGCGAAGCTTTTTTAACGAAGCAGGATATCTTGAGGTAGAAACACCTGTTTTACAAGCTATTCCTGGTGGAGCTGCAGCGCGACCGTTTATAACACATCACAACTCACTTGATATTCCGTTATACATGCGTATCGCAAATGAGTTGTACTTAAAAAGATTAATAGTAGGTGGTTTTGATGGAGTATATGAGTTTTCTAAAAATTTCCGTAATGAAGGAATGGATAGAACACACAATCCAGAATTTACCGCTATGGAAATATATGTAGCTTATAAAGACTACAATTGGATGATGGAGTTTACTGAAAACTTATTAGAGCATTGTGCTGTAAGTGTGAACGGAACTAGCGAAGCTACTTTTGGTGACAACCAAATTAGTTTTAAAGCTCCTTATGCACGTGTAACAATGACCGACTCTATCAAACATTTTACTGGTTTTGATATTTCTGGAAAAACAGAAGACGAGCTTTATGACGCTGCCAAAGGCATGGGAATTGAAGTTGACAAAACGATGGGGAAAGGAAAATTAATTGACGAGATTTTTGGTGCTAAATGCGAAGGAAACTACATCCAACCCACTTTCATAACTGATTATCCTAAAGAAATGTCGCCATTGTGTAAAGAGCACCGTGACAATCCAGAATTGACAGAGCGTTTTGAGTTAATGGTTTGTGGTAAAGAGGTTGCTAATGCATATTCAGAATTAAACGATCCAATTGATCAAAGAGCCCGTTTTGAAGATCAAATGCGTTTGGCGGCCAAGGGTGATGATGAAGCGAACGGAATTATCGATGAGGATTTCCTAAGAGCTTTAGAATATGGTATGCCACCAACCTCAGGTCTTGGAATTGGAATGGATCGCTTGATGATGTTTTTAACGAATAATGCCTCTATTCAAGAAGTGTTATTGTTTCCGCAAATGCGTCCTGAAAAGAAACAAATACAACTAGAAGAAGACGAGAAAGTTATCGTGGCTATTCTACAAGCAAATGAAAATCAAATGGAATTTGGTTTGCTTAAAATAAAATCAGATTTGAGTGGTAAAAAATGGGACAAAGCCATGAAAAACTTATCTGCTTTAGGCATGACTGAAGTAGTCGTTGATGGAGAAGTAAAAGCCTGTCGTTTGAAGGCTTAATTTTTATCTTCAACACTAAATAATAGTAAAAGGAACTTCGTACGAAGTTCCTTTTTTTATCAAAGTATTTTTGTAAAATTACAGTTGAATAAAAGCTATTAAAAAACCGACCCTTTTTAAGGAGTCGGTTTTATACTAATTAAAATATTTTAAAGCTTAGAATCCTAAACCAACTGCCATTGCAGTAGCTTGAAAGGTAATATCTGATACTTTAGTCGCTACGCCAGTAGTTAAATTTATAGTGTAAACTGCATTAACATTGTTTACTTTCAATAAAGCATAAGCGATAGCACTATTACCACCAATATCAAATCCATTATCAGCCGCTGCATCTACTCCTAGACTTCCTAGCATAACTAAAGTCCCATTATTTGGTGGGTCTTGACGGTATAACATATCTGTTTGAGAATCTAATACAAATAAAGTCGTTGAAGTTGCACCTGCAACACTATTGGAGTAAGCAGCTCCAGTTACGAAAGGAGTACCAGGATTAAGATTTCCATCTACTGCCACAACAGTTCCTAAATCAGGGTGCAAACGTAAGTTTTGACCTGTATTACTTACAACACGAATTCTGTCTACTGTTGGATTAAAATCAAATCCAAAAGAATCACCACTTAAAGCAGGAACTAATGTCACACCAACCACTGCTAATGCACCACTTGATGTATTTACTGAAAACAATCTACTTTGATTTGACAACGCATATAATCCACCAGTAGCTGGTCTAAAATCTAATCCTACAATAGCCTCGCCTGAAGCCAATCCTGTTAATGCAACTGAAGTGTTTGTTCCTTTAGTTGGATCAAAACGAAACAGCATATTGTTAGCGGTAGTAGCGTAAGCAATTGGATTCGTTTTAAAAGCAATACTAATAACTGGAACTGAAAATTTACCTAAACTAGCCGCTTTACCCGTAGTTAGATTAATCGTAAATAAAGTTGATACGTTATTATTATTTGTAACAGCTAATGCTGTGCTATTGTCAGCTGTGATATCCATATCACCTGTACCTTCAAAATTAATACCTAAGTCACCAACAACTTGCAAGCCTCCATCATTTGGTGGGCTTTGTAAGTATAATTTATCTTGTGCAAAATCAATATCATAAAGCATTGTTGTAGTTGCACCGGCTACACTATTTGTGTATGCTACTGCTCCAATTTTTGGATTTGTTCCACCATTAATAGAACCATCTGTTGCTATAACTGTTCCTAATTCTGGATGTAATCTTAAATTTTGACCTGACTCAGTAACTAAACGGATTCTATCTACAGTTGGATTAAAATCTAAAGAAGCATTTGCGCCAACAATAGCAGGAGTAAATACGCTAGAACCAACTGCTGTTGCTACACCTGATTTCTCGTTAATGAAATAGATTCTACTAGAAGATCCTAAAGCATATAATTGACCTGTTGCTGGTCTATAATCGATACTTACAATGTTCTCTGCAGGTGGCAAACCAACGATTGCTGTAGTCGATGTGGCAGTCATTAAATTCTGCGCATTGTACGTTAAAATGGTATTGTTACTTGCCAAAGCTGTAAAGTTCACATTTGGAGCTGTTGCTTGAGTCATTCCATCATTATTATCGCTGTTACAAGAGATTGCTGTAACTGATAACAAAGCCAATCCAAAAAAGGTGGCTACGCTAGAGGTAATTAGTTTGTTTTTCATATCTTTTTTTATTTAATTGTTAGTTATCTAGGTAGATACGAGAATTACTTTCTTTTGGTTTTAAAATAAAAAAAAATTAAAAAGAAACAAAAATTTGCGCATCAAGAACGCCTCCGAAAATGGAAAGCAAGTAATTAAACGATACATTTCAACAACTGAAATATACTTTTTTTTAGTTTTTTCCCATTTTAATATTAACATCATAAGGTTACCTAAAGTTGCTTCAATTTAGCGACTAGTCGTTAGTGGTAATCCCAAAATATCCCTCACCATTGTGGAGTATAACGCAGAAAGCCCTATTTGTAACCTTAGTAGTATTGCTATTTTGAAATAAGTGTCCGTTCTACTAAACTTTTGTTAACAGTTAAACCTTAATTACACTTTTTGGTCTTACTACTTTAACTTAAAAATTTAAACATGAAAAAATTATTTATTGTAGCATTAGCAATAGTTAGTATGGCTAGTTTTGCTCAAGACAAAAAAGACGGATCAAAGAGAGCTCAAAGAGCAAACATGGAGAAAATGACTCCTCAAGAGCGCAGCGCTAAAAGACTTGAAAAAATGACTGCAGATTTAAATCTTGATGCCAAACAACAAGAAAAAGTCAAACAACTATTTGCTGAACAAGACGCCACTAGAGAATCTCAAAAAGCAGAAATGAAAAAGAAGAGAGATCAAGCAAAAGCTAAAATGGGAGAGCAAAAGCAAAAAATGGATGATAAAATGACTGCCATTTTAACTCCAGAGCAATCAGCCAAATGGAAAGCAAACCAAGAGAAGATGAAAGATAAAATGCAAGAGCGACGCGGAAAAAGAAAAGGCGACGCAGGAAAGGAATAATACAAAAAGAGCTTCGATTATAAATGAGGGCACTGAAAAAGTCCTCAACAAGTAAATTTTAAATAAAAAGTGGTAAAATTGAAGCGAGTTATGCTTTCAATTTCACCATTTTTTTTGTATTTTGTCTTATCATAAAACCCCAACATGGTAGGCCAGCAACAAACAT
>NZ_JAQWTM010000252.1 GCF_029242675.1 Flavobacterium sp. | reverse complement strand
GTGTTCCTTGTAAGAATATTTTGTTAAAGATGTATGGGAATTAAAAAAGCTCTTGTACTTTTAAACTTTTAAAGCCAATGATATTTATAATAGATGAAGAATTTTTTTTACTTATTGTCCTTGACACTACTAGTCAGTAGCTGTCAAATTTCAGAAAATATTACAATCAATGATGATGGTAGCGGGACAATTGAAATGACTGAAAATCGGCATGAGCCAAGTTATATGAGATTAGTAGGGGAGCAGTACGGTAAGGAAGATTTTTATAAGGACAGTACTTATGTTTTTTCGGACTACATTAAAAAGTATAATTATAATTTTATCAAGTTTACCCCAATTGAGCAAACCCTTTTTTCGAGATACAAAGATGTAGTAGTTCATATCAAAAAGAGTTCTTTTGACAAGCAGTATAAAACGACTTTTATCAGTCATTTTACAAAAGTAGAAAATATCCCAGATTTATATAAAACAGTTGATTATGCTGATGATCTCGAGAATAATTATGCGCTTACGGCAGAGAAACATTATTATAGGGTTAGTTATAGTTACGATAATTCGGTTTTTAAAAGGATTGTAACGATGACAAACCCAGACGAGCAAAATATTCAAAAAGCCGAAATGGAAGCCGCGAAAGCTAAATATGGCAACTTGGGATTTGTTCAAACCTATCAACTTACTTATAATTTCCCGCGAAAAATCAAATCGGTTTCTAATAGTTCGGCCATAATCAGTGAAAATAAAAAAGCACTGTCTATAACTTTTCCGTTAAGCGATTGTATCGCTAATCCAGAAATCACGCAACTAGAAGTTGTGCTAGAATAAATTCATTTGACAAAAGGCGACTCATTCAAACTTTGTACCTTTGTCCTTCAAACATCGAATGCTTTCAGATTATGAACAAGAAGATTCAACTTCAAGATTTAGGGAATAAAGATTATCAGGAAACCTGGCAATACCAAGAAGAACTTTTTAAAGGTATTGTTGACTTGAAAATAAAAAATAGGAGAGAAGAGTTGAATCTCGATACACCTAATTATTTTTTGTTTGTTGAGCATCCTCATGTATATACCTTAGGTAAAAGTGGAGATTTGTCAAACTTACTTTTGTCGGAAGAACAATTGGCTGAAAAAGGAGCAACCTTCTACAAAATTAATCGAGGTGGTGATATTACGTATCACGGTCCTGGCCAAATCGTAGGCTATCCTATTTTAGATTTAGAAAACTTTTTTACGGATATTCATAAATATTTGCGGTTTCTTGAAGAAGCTATTATTTTGACTTTACAAGAATATGGATTAGAATGTGGCCGCAGCGATGGCGAGACTGGCGTTTGGCTTGGAGTAGGTACGCCGTTTGCTAGAAAAATATGTGCCATGGGAGTACGTGCTTCTCGTTGGGTTACCATGCACGGATTTGCTTTGAACGTCAATGCAAACTTAGGCTATTTCGATAATATTATTCCTTGCGGTATTCGTGGTAAAGCGGTAACCACTTTAAATGTAGAGTTAGGCGTTGATCATGTAAATGAAGAAGAGGTGAAAGCAAAAATTTTGAAGTATTTTAAAATATTGTTTGAATGTGAGTTTTCTGAAGCAGTCAATTCATAAAAGCTTTGCATTATTTTATACCTATATATAATGTAGAAATATATAATGGGATAATCATCAGTCTATTCAGTTGGTGATTGCTATTTTATTACAAGTCCAAGCTTAGCTGCTCGGGTAATAATTTAAAAGTCATACGGTGGTATTTGGTTGGGCCGTATTTTCTAATTGCCTCTCTATGCTCTTTCGTAGGGTAGCCTTTGTTTTTTTTCCAATTGTACATTGGGTATTCTTCATGAATGCGATTCATGTATTCATCGCGATACGTTTTAGCTAAGATGGACGCCGCTGCAATACTTAAGTATTTTGAATCTCCCTTAATAATGCTTTCGTTTGGTATTGTTTTTAGCAATTCTGTTTCTTCTAATGAAAACACTTTACCAACTAGACTCTTTAAGCCTAGCTTGGCATTTAATTTTCTGTTTCCATCCACTATTATAAAATTCGGGTTCACTGAAAGCTTGAGGACGGATTCTTGCATAGCTTTCATTGAAGCATTCAAGATATTGATTTCATCAATTTCATTGGGAAATAAATGGGTCACCGCATAGGTGATGGCTTGTTGTTCTAAAATAGGTCGAAGTTGCTCTCTTACTTTTTCAGATAACTGCTTACTGTCATTTAAAAGTGCGTTTTCAAAGTTCGGTGGTAAAATAATGGCTGCAGCTGTAACTGGTCCTGCAAGACAGCCTCGTCCAGCTTCGTCTGTACCGGCTTCTAGTTGAAAGTTTGAAAAGCTGTTTTGTAGCATTTTAAAGTGTTTTTTGCATGTAAATAAATGATTTTCTCAACAAAGAAGCCTCAAAGATAATGATCGTATTTTTTTTTCAACACAAACTAAATATTATGTTAGGATAAAGTTAATTTTTTATGATTTATAATTTGGAGATTTAAGTTTTAATTATGATGTTTGTACCAACTAATTCAAAATTAATTAATATGAGATTAAAGTTCAAATGGATCTTTACGCTACTGGTAGCGTTGTCTATGCAGTTCTCTTTTGCGCAGGAGAGAACCGTAAGTGGAATTGTTACAGATGCTTCAGGCTGATTATTTACTAAATATGTAACACGTAATTTGTACTTGTCAAATAGTGACATACCACCACATTTTGGTCCTGCAGCATAAATATT
>NZ_JAQWTM010000233.1 GCF_029242675.1 Flavobacterium sp. | reverse complement strand
TATTTTAAAGTATTATTAGTTTTAATTTTAGCAAGTTGCGCATCAAACGTAAAATTATCAAATTCAAAACTTACTAACAGAAATTATGAAGTTAAGTTAGATAGCATAAATTTATTTGACAAATCAAGAAACAGAAGTATTCCTGTTGCATTATATTTACCAAAAACAAATGAAATAATTGAAAATCAAAAAGTAGTAATTTTAAGTCATTGTTACAATCAAAATAAACTTGGTACAAATAAATATTACTCATACTTAACTGAAAATTTAGCATCAAAAGGTTACTTTGTAATCAGTATCCAAAATGAATTACCTACTGATGAATTATTACCAACAAAAGGCGATTTGAAAGTTTTGAGAAAACCAATTTGGGAAAGAGGTTGCGAAAATATTTTGTTCACTATAAATGAATTTAAAAAAACAAATCCTGAATTAGACTATAAACATTTAATTTTAATTGGACATTCAAATGGTGGAGATATAACAATGTTATTTGCTAATAAATATCCAAATTTAGTTGACAAAATAATTTCACTTGATAATCGTAGAGTGGAATTTCCAAAAACATCACAACCAAAAATATATTCATTACGTTCAAGCGACCAAATTGCTGACGAAGGAGTTTTACCAACAATAGAAGAACAAGAAAAATTTAAGATAAAAATAATTAAACTTAAAAATACAATTCATAATGATATGACTGATAATGCAACTGAAAAGCAAAAAGCGGAAATGAATAAATACATTATGGAATTTTTAAACAACTAAACAGAAAAAAACAACTACTGCCAACAGCTGTAGCCGTTGCACAACGGCTACAAAAAATGAGTTCCCACAGCAATCATAAGAAAACAACCTTTTTTAAAGCGATTTAAAGAAGGTTATTTTTTTTGGTTTTATAATTATTTATAAAAATAAGACAGTCTAAAAACCTTGTTATGGGTTCATATAAATAGGTTTTACATAAGATTGCTGCTTTGCTTACTTTTAGTTGCATTCTTTGAAGTTCAAGTGTTGGTTTTTTGACAACAAAGCGTAAGTATTTCTTCAAATTATAGGTCAATGATGCCATTAAAACGTGTTTGTTGGCATTTTTTATTCCTCGGGTATTGACGCGCTTCATGTTGGTAAAGTTGATTAGTGTTCCTATGACAGGCTCTACGGTTTTGCTACGCACTCTGATCATCTTTTTGGTGTATGCTGGGTTTTGATTGAGTTTTTGGTGCATTCGGTCGTAATGCTCTTTATGGATGCTGTCATCTATCTTTTTGTATTTAGTGACTTTACCGCAGCATTGTTCTCGTAGTGGACAGTTTTTACAACTGCTTTCGCTACTGCGATACGTGCGTTTGGTGTACCCTTTACTATCGGTTTTCTCGCCTTTAAAACTAAGAATGGCTTTGTTTCCGCCTTCTTTTATACATTCATATTGATGAAGCTCTTTGTTGAAAATAAATCCTTCTCGCTCGGGTTTGTATTGTCCGAAGTTGGGAATAAATGCGTTGATTTGGTTTTGGTGGAGATAACTCAATGCTTCGCCACTGCTGTAACCGCCATCGGCTAAAACTTCTTCTAATTCAATATCATTTTCTTCAAGATTCTCTTTTGTAAGTTCTACTATCTGCTCTAAACACTGTGAGTCTCTTTTATCTGTAAAGTCTGAACAGGCTCCTGTGATTACATGGTGCGCATCGTCAACGGCTATTTGACCAAAGTAATTGAGTTGTCTGGCTTTGCCTGGTTTCACACTTATTTTTGCATCAGGATCTGTAGGTGAATAATGCGTATGATTTGATAAATATTTAGGTCTAATTAAGTTGCCATACTCATCAGTTTTATCGCCTTTTTGACTTCCCTTGGGCATGTCTTTATAGGCTTCTTTTTTCCAATCATGATGTTGTTCTACTAACTTTTTTCTTGTACTTGTAGTTTTAAATTCACTGTTCTCTTCGAGTTCGTTGACAAATGCACTAGCGTCTTCTAATACTTCTTTTTCTATCAAGCTGTCTAATGATGCATTGGCTTTGATAAAAACGCTGTCAATGGCTTGGCGTTTGCCTCGAACCATACCCTTGCTTACGCACATTTGCAAGACTTCTTTAAAAAGGGTCAAAAACACTTCTTCTCCATACAATTGACGGGTTCTACTGATCGTTGAGTGCCATGGCAAGGCTTCATGAATATCATAGCCTAAAAACAGGCGAATGGATAAACTATCGCTACAAAAAGCTATTAATTTCCTGTCGGAATTGATGTTGTTCAAATAACCTACAAGCAATATTTTAAAGAAAACAATTGGGTCAATACTTTCTTGACCTTCCTTTCCGTAATACTTTTTTGTGGCTTTTCGTATAAATTGTAAATCAAGTTCATTACCTACTTGTCTATAAAAATTATCCGCTGGAACTAGGTCGATAAGATTAACCGAAACGAATAATTGGGGCGTAAAATTCTTTTTTCCTTGCATCTTTAAAAATACAAAATTGGCTGTCTTTATGCAAAGTTTTTTAGGTATATTTGAGCGTTGTGCAACAAGCACAGGCGTTTGGCAAGATTGCGAATTTTGTAGTAAATTCACGTTTACTTTTCGCAAGAAATTTTATCATAGGATATACTGTGAGGTCACCATCACATATTAAATATACTACCTATCCCATAGACATCATTTCATAATAGGTACAGAGTCATCCTCCCGAAAAGTCATAACACATTTAAAGAAATGAATACAGGTATAGAATGGTTTTTTGAAAAACCTACAAAATGGAAAGCGTCCTACCAAGAACTGAGAGAAATTTTACTTGGATTGAAACTGACCGAAGAGGCAAAATGGGGATGCCCCTGCTATACTTTTGAAAAAAAAAATATAGTTTTAATTCACGGCTTCAAGGAATACTGTGCTTTATTATTTATGAAAGGAGTTCTTATGAATGATCCACAAAATATTTTAGTTCAGCAAACAAAAAATGTACAATCAGCTAGACAAATTAGATTTACAACACAGGAAGAAATAATTAATCTTAAATCAGTTATTAAAAGCTACATTACAAATGCGATCGAAATTGAAAAGTCAGGTGTTGAAGTACACATGAAAAAAATAAGTGACTTTGAAATTCCCGAAGAATTTCAAGTAGCATTAAATGAAATAATCAATTTGAAAGTAGCATTTAATAAATTAACGACAGGGAGACAGAAGGTTTATCTATTGTATTTTTCCTCTGCTAAACAATCCAAGACGAGGGACACCAGAATACAGAAATCAATCCCAAAAATTCTTAGCGGCAAAGGTTTAGACGCTTAAAATCACAAAATGCCCAACTTTATCCTAAGTAGGACCATCTTTAAAAATCAATAACAAAAATTAACTGATTTCTGCAGAAATAGTATCTTAGCTTTCCTTGTACGAATAAAGCTTTGCATAATAAAGGAAAAAAATTGACAAGAAAGAAAACTGCAACAGACCAATTTAGTTTTTTTTATGGTGGAATACTTAGGCTCTGCCGTTCATATAAAAAAGCGTATTTGACCAAATTTTTTTAATCTAAGATCAGTCTAAAATTAAAATTCACTAAAAGTAATAAACCAAAAATGACTAAAATCAACTACATTGGAAGAAGTTCGATGACACCAACCTTACTATATACCAAACTGTTGAACTTATAATCTCAATTTAACTAAAAATAGTTACAAAATCACTTTATCTCTTTTAGTATAAATTGCTTAAACCAGCTTAAACCAATAACATATGCGACTACTTTTACTTTTAATCTGTTTGTGTTTCCTTAATTGTAAACCTGCAAAAAGCGGACTAAAAAATACGGCATCAGAAAAATACATTAGACAAGTGCATGATACAATTGGATTCACAAAATACGACTGGCAGTTAGACTCTATCTATAACCGAATGGGTATAAAAGATGTTAAAAACAACTTACAATGGAAAGCTGCCATATGTCCACATGACGATTATAAGTACGCAGGTCGGTTGTACTATGAGTCTTTAAGAGGAATTAATGCCAACACCATAATTTTAATTGGCGTTGCACATCGCGCTCGTAACTTTAACCTTCAAGACAAAATCATTTTTGGAGATTTTACACATTGGAAATCACCCTATGGTAATTTAAAAGTATCGCCTCTAAATACTGAAATCATGGAACGACTTCCGCAAACGTCGTATGTTGTCCATAATGATATGCAGGAGCTAGAACATTCATTAGAAGCTATTGTTCCTTTTTTACATCGCAAAAATAAAAAACTTGAAATTATCCCAATTTTGGTTCCATATCTCAACTTTGCGATGATTGATGACAGTAGCAGTGCACTTTCTGATGTAGTGTCTAAAATTCTAAAAGAGAAGAAATTGCAATACGGAAAAGATATAGCAGTAGTCATATCAAATGATGCGGTGCATTATGGTAATGAAGAGTGGAGTGGCGATTTAGCTCCTTTTGGAGTTGATGATGAGGGAACCCAAAAAGCGAGAGCACTAGATAAAGAAATCATTACTAATTGTTTGGTGAACGAAATTACTACCGAAAAGATAAAAACATTCACGGAATATACCGTTCAAAAAAATGATTACAAAGAATATAAATGGGTTTGGTGCGGGCGATATTCGGTACCTTTTGGATTAAATTTTGCTAATAAATTAAACAAGGCCATTTTTAATAAAGCTTTAAATGGAAAATTGATAGACTATCAATCAAGTATAGATCATGCTCTTATAAAAGTTGAAGATTTAGGAATGGGAACTACAGCAATAGCTACGCAAAAACACTGGGTAGGCTATGCCAGTTTAAAATATGAATAAAAAAGTAATTTGATATCATCTAAACTAAATAGAATGGAGAATGGTTGGTTTTGCTTTTAGTTTCCACTTTTTAGATTGTAAAATAGTCAACAAGTGCGAAAGCTTAAATAGTAATTTCTTTTTATCAACATAGAGTTACCTGAAAACAAAAAGAACTACTAGCCCATCTTGGCACCTTTAAAAAAAGAGTAATCGCATTTATTTCAAAAAATTAAATGATATTGATTTGAAAATACTTGAGAAAATGATAACTTAGGCTATTAATTTTTTAAAAGTTAAATATGGGATCAATTAAAACAGAAATCAAATGGGCAATAATTTTTTCAATGGTCGGACTTCTTTGGATGGTCGTAGAGAAATTGAGTGGTTTGCATGATCGTTATATTGATTACCATATCTACTTAACCAACCTCTTTGCTATTCCCGCTATTACAATGATGGTCTTGGCGCTAAAAGAAAAAAAGAACACTTTTTATAATGGTACAATGACCTATATGCAAGGGTTCATTTCTGGTACTATCTTAAGTCTACTTATTGCACTTATTAGTCCTATTACACAATACATTACAACCTACTTTATAACTCCTGATTATTTCACCACTGTTATTTCGCGATCTGTGGAATTAGGATATTTCAGCACGATTGAAGAAGCAAAGGCTAATTTCAACTATGAAAATTATGCCATTCAAGGAGCAATTAGTGCCTTAGTAATGGGAATTATAACGACTGCTGTTGCCATGCTATTTATGCGACCAAAACATACTCCTAAAAAAGTACAGTCTTAGAACAGCGGCTATTGATTTAGCGATAAAAAAAGTACACTAACTGCATTTATTTAACACAATGGAATACGATTATATTATTATTGGCAGTGGTTTTGGTGGCTCCGTAAGTGCCCTACGTTTATCTCAAAAAGGATATAAAGTGGCCGTTATTGAAAAAGGAAAGTGGTTTAAAGCGGATGATTTCCCAAAAACCAATTGGAATTTAAGAAAATGGCTGTGGTTACCTAGTCTGCGGTTTTTTGGTATAATGAAATTAACAGTTTTTAAACATGTTGCTGTTCTTTCCGGTACAGGTGTGGGCGGTGGTTCTTTGGTCTATGCCAATACATTACCAATTCCTAAAACTACCTTTTTTAAGACCGGAAGTTGGAGTTCGCTAAAGGACTGGGAAAAAGAACTAGCTCCATTTTATCAGGAAGCTTTAAAAATGCTTGGTGCCGCTAAAAACCCAAAATTATTTGATGGTGACCTTGGACTAAAGAAAGTAGCGGAAAAATTGGGAATGGAAGATAAATTTGATGCCACCTCAGTCGCTGTATATTTTGGAGAAGAAAATGTGACAGTAAACGATCCTTATTTCGATGGCTTAGGACCGGAGCGCACCGGTTGTGATTTTTGCGGAGCTTGTATGACTGGATGCCGAAATAATTCTAAAAATACTCTTGATAAAAACTACTTGCATTTAGCCCAACAATATGGTGCGGAAATAATGGCGGAGCAAGAGGTTTATGATGTAATTCCTTTACAAGCGGAAAACGGAGCTGATGGATACGAAGTTTCCATAAAGTCTAGTACAACGCTATTTTCTAAAAAGATAAAATTAATAAGTAAGGGTGTTATTTTTTCAGGTGGGGTTTTAGGAACTGTTAAACTTCTTTTACAGTTAAAAAGTAAATCATTACCTTGTATTTCTGATCGATTAGGAGAAGATATCAGAACTAACAATGAAACCTTAGTAAGTGTTTCGACTTTGGATAAAGACAAAAACTTTTCTAAAGGGGTTGCAATAGGAAGTATTCTAGATACCGACGAAAATAGCCACTTAGAAATATGCCGCTATTCCGAAGGGTCAAATGCATGGAAACTAATTCATTTACCTTACGTTACCGGAAGAAATGCTTTCGTACGTATAGCAAAGGTACTTGGGTCGCTAATTCAATCCCCTTTGAAATACTTTCATGTCTACATAAAAAATAGCTGGGCAAAAAAAACAGTAGTACTGCTCTTTATGCAAACATTAGACAGCACCCTTAAACTTAAAATTAACTTTTTTGGATTCATGAATTCTACCGTGAGTTCTGGAAAAAAACCATCTCCATTTATTCCTGAATCTGTTAAATTAATCAAAGAGTACAGTGAAGCAGTAAATGGGGTGAGTACCTCCTTTGCTGTTGAAACTATTGCGGGAATACCTTCCACTGCACACATATTAGGAGGTGCCGTTATGGGAGCCAACGCCAACGAGGGAGTTATTGATAAAAACAATAAAGTATTTGGATATGAAAACCTGCATGTAATTGACGGCTCGATGATTTCAGCTAATCCAGGAGTAAATCCTTCTTTGTCTATTACTGCAATTGCGGAGCATGCCATGAACCAAATTCCGCCTAAAAAAACGCTTACTAAAGCTACGACACACGAAACAACCACTAATGAAATACTTATCTAGAATACTACTGTCCATAGGCAGTTTAGTAGTGATTTTTCTAATTACAACACTACTACTTTTTGGTCATCGTGATCTCCCCTTAACAGATTTAAAGGCTAAGTACGCCAACAGTAATTCTTCTTTTATTGCGGTAGAAGGCATAAATGTTCATTTTCGCGACGAAGGGAACAAAAACGATACTATTCCTATCGTTTTAATTCATGGAACGGCCGCTAGTTTGCATACATTTGATGCTTGGAGCACCGAACTTACTAAAAATCATCGTATGATTCGAATGGACTTACCTGCCTACGGACTCACAGGACCTTTTGCTAATCGAGATTATTCAATACAGCATTATACCCGGTTTTTAAAACAGTTTTTGGATAAAATAAAGGTTAAAAAATGCATACTTGCAGGTAATTCCTTAGGAGGCGAAATTGCTTGGAATTACGCACTAGAGCAACCAAAAATGGTTGAAAAATTAATACTAATAGATGCGGCAGGTTACCCCCTACTTTCTAAAAGTGTGCCTATTGCTTTTAAAATAGGAAGAACTCCTATTATCAATAAGGTATTAACCTACATTACACCTCGCTTTATTGTAAAGGCTAGCATTGAGAATATTTACTTTGACAAGTCTAAGGTAACTTCTTCCTTAATTGATCGCTATTACGAACTCACGCTCCGAGCTGGGAACCGCCAGGCATTCGTTGATCATTTTACTGTCATAAAAGACAGTTTAGCGTACAAAAAGATCAAACAAATATCGCAACCTACTTTGGTTCTTTGGGGTGCTGAAGATTTATTAATTCCAGTATCAAATGCAACGAAATTCCATAAAGACATTCCCAACAATTTAATGCAGATCGTTTCAAAATCAGGTCACACTCCAATGGAAGAAAGTCCGTT
Source organism: Flavobacterium sp. (assembly GCF_029242675.1). Classification (GTDB taxonomy): domain Bacteria; phylum Bacteroidota; class Bacteroidia; order Flavobacteriales; family Flavobacteriaceae; genus Flavobacterium. Next base: position 2,251 of record NZ_JAQWTM010000233.1, on the reverse strand, counting down.
GGAGAGTCTAAAACCAGTACTTAACTTTATAAAAACCAAGGATAGTATGAAGTAGTAGTTGTTCCTTAAAAGTAATTTAATTATATTCTCCAGACAACAAAACTGCACCTTTAAACAAATGCAACACTTTTTTAGTATGATACTTTTATTTGCTTCTTTACAATCAAATGTAATTTTTGACTTTACCGTTAATAGTAATATTCAAAATTGGTCGGTCGTAAATGACGTCGTTATGGGTGGTGCCTCAAGCAGTTCGTTCGCACTAAACAACAACGGAAACGCTGTCTTTAAGGGCGAAGTTTCATTGGAGAACAATGGTGGCTTTGCCTCTGTGCGGTATCGCTTTCCACAAAAACAGATCAAACAATTTTCAACAATTCGCTTGCGATTAAAAGGTGATGGCAAGGACTATCAGTTGAGGCTTAAAGCCAACATAAATGAATATTATTCTTATGTAGCAACTTTTAAAACCACAGGGGAATGGCAAAACATTACTATGCCACTTGAAAATTTTTATCCTTCCTTTAGAGGTCGAAAACTCACTCAACCTAATTTTGCAAAAGAAACTCTAGAAGAAATCAGTTTTTTAATTGGTAACAAAAAAACGGAACAATTTGAACTTGAAATAGATTCTATAACATTGTATTAAAACCAAACAATCAATGTCGTCTGTATTTATTCACCTTAGTTTAGAATTAAAGCAATAAGGCTAATCGATACTATAAAGACTCGTTTCAATTATCATTAGGTTTTATATCCAACCAATAAAAAAAGCAGTACAAATCGTGCTTACATAAACATCGATCCGTACTGCTACCTTTTTTAAAAGTATAAACAAGCGGTAATTCTACTATTTAGCTGCTTCTTGTTTGTATATTAGCCCGTCTTTCATTACAAAAACAACATTCATAACTGCTTTAATATCCTTTATTGGATCATCATTTGTCGCAACAATATCTGCTAAAAACCCCGGTTCTAGAGCACCAATTTTGTCATCCATCTCCAAAATACCGGCATTTACAATTGTTGCCGCTTGAATCGTTTTCATAGCTGGCATTCCAGCCTCATACATTAATATGAATTCCTTAGCATTTTCACCATGAGGAAAAACAGCTGCGTCAGTTCCAAATCCTATTGGAACACCTTTTTTATATGCTTTTGCAAAAGTTGCTTTGATTCTTGGTCCAATGGCTAACGCTTTTGGTACTACAATAGCCGGATAATAATTAGGAATCAGTGCTTTCTCAGCAACAAAGCTTCCTGCTGAAAGTGTTGGAATGTAAAATGTATTGTTTTTTATCATTAAATCCATAGTAGCATCACTCATTTCGGTTCCATGCTCAATGGTTTTCACACCAGCTTTGATAGCACGTTGCATGCCTTCATCGCCATGTGCATGCGCGGCTACTTGTAATCCATAATCCTTGGCTGTTTTTACAATAGCATCCATTTCTTCTTGAGTAAACTGCGCATTAGTTCCGCTTTTAGCTACAGACAAAACACCACCAGTTGCCGTAATTTTAATCCAATCAGCGCCATTTTTATACCGTTGCCTTACTGCTTGTTTAGCATCATCTACACCATTTACTACGCCCTCAGTTGGCCCAGGATTACCCATTAAATCTTTGCGATAGCCATTAGTAGGATCTGCATGTCCACCTGTTGAAGCCAATGCTTTTTCGGCTGTCAAAACTCTTGGACCTACAACTTTTCCTTGATTAATCGCATTTCGCAAAGAAACATTAATTCCTGTTCCTCCTAAATCTCTCACTGTAGTAAATCCAGCCATTAAAGTACTTTTTACAAAACCTAAAGAATTAAATGCGATATCTGCATCATTTAGTGTAAATTCATCAGCGTAATGCGTTGCACTTGTCTCTTCTTCAACATGAACATGCATATCAATCCAACCGGGCATGACGGTCTGTTCTTTCAAATTTATAGTTTTGTCTTGTGGATTGTTACCTGCTACAAAACCATCTTGAACGGCTTTTATCATTTTATTAGAAACGATAATTGTTTTGTTGGTTAACACTTTCCCCGATTTGGTATCAATAATTTTCCCACATTGGAGGTACGTATCTTGAGCAAATGAAACGGTCGTTATGAGGACAGTCAGTAAAAGAAATCTTTTTTTCATATCGATATTTTTATTTGAAAGATATGAAAAAATAATAGAACTGCCATTCATTGAAAGCACCCCATTTTTCTCAAATGAAAGCAATCTACAAAATATTGGAATTGATTTAAA
>NZ_JAQWTM010000230.1 GCF_029242675.1 Flavobacterium sp. | reverse complement strand
TATTTTAAAGTATTATTAGTTTTAATTTTAGCAAGTTGCGCATCAAACGTAAAATTATCAAATTCAAAACTTACTAACAGAAATTATGAAGTTAAGTTAGATAGCATAAATTTATTTGACAAATCAAGAAACAGAAGTATTTTCACAGACTGACGTTAGGCAACATTTTGAGAAAAATAGGAGAATTCAATAACCAATATAATAGTTATGATAAAATCAATTAGCATAGAATCTTGGAGACAGTTTGACAATATTAAAATTGATTTTCATAATAGATTAACAATTTTGACTGGTGCAAACGGAGCAGGAAAAACTACAATTCTTAATATAATTAACCAACATTTTGGATGGCAGAATCAACTTGTTGGAACTGCAAAAAGAGATAAAAAAACTGGTGGTCTAAAATATCTAACAGGATTTTGGAAAAGCCTTTTTGAAATCCCTGAATTACCAATTAATAATGTGCCTGATAAAATTGGTACATTAACTTATGAGAATGGTTTATTAACAAATTTATTAATTCCAAAAGCAATTGGAACAGTTTATAACATACAAATTGAAAAAGCTCAGGCTTTAAAAGGATTCAATATTCCTTCCCATAGGCCAATTTATAAATATCAATCGGTACCTAATATTTCGACAAATGTAATTACTAAAAGACAAGCTTTTCAAAATTATAGAAACTCACAAGTTCAAAGATACTTTGGAGGGCGAACTGATAAATCGGAAACATATTTTATAAAAGAAACATTAATTTCTTTAGCTGCATTAGGTTACGGAAATCAAATAGTAAATGCCAATCAAGAAGCCATTAGAATTTATGAAGGATTTATTGATATTCTCAAAATAGTACTTCCTCCAAAATTAGGTTTCAAATCTCTATCAATAAGAATCCCAGAGGTTATTTTAGAAACTGAATCTGGTGAATTTAGTATTGATGCCGTCTCAGGAGGAATAGCTTCAATAATCGATTTGGCTTGGCAGGTATATATGTTCGATGAAACTGACGAGTCTTTTATTGTATCATTTGATGAACCTGAGAATCATTTGCATCCAGAAATGCAAAAAACACTTTTACCAAATTTTTTAAAGGCATTTCCAAATGTACAATTTATTGTTGCATCTCATAACCCGTTTATTATTTCATCAGTAAACGATTCAAATGTTTATGCTCTTGTTTATAATAATGAGAATAAAGTACAGTCCGAATTATTAGAAAGTGTTGAGAAATCAGGAACAGCAAATGAAATCTTAAGACAAGTGTTAGGAATTGAAACAACAACTCCTGAATGGGTTGATGATAGCATTGATAAAATCATTAATAAATATTCGACTACTGGTATAAGTGCTGAAAACATTCAAGAATTCAAGAATGAGTTGAACACAATAGGTTTAGATAAATATGTAAATCAAGCAGTTGTCGAATTAATAACTAGAAAAAAATGATTGAGCTTAAAAAATTAGCTAAACCTCAATTATTAATAGATAATGGAGATGTTTGGACTTCCGATTTAATGAAAGAATATTATAGTACAAATGTTATAAATAAAACTAAACAAAGTCGTTACAATAAAACACAAATTAAGGACATTTTAAAAAATGAGACAAATGAGAAATGTGCATATTGCGAGAGTAAAATAACACATATTTACCCTGGCGACATTGAACATATTATACCTAAATCTATTTTTCCAAGACTAACTTTTACTTGGTCAAACCTTACTTTAGGCTGTTATTGGTGTAATAATAAAAAAAGAGCTCTTCTTGACAGAAGCTGTAAATTTCTAAATCCATATAAAGACAAAACAAATGAACATATTAGAGCTTTTGGTCCAATTATTTGTCATATAAATGGGAGTCAGAGAGGTGAAATAACTTGGAGAACGTTTGAATTAAACAGACCCGAATTAAGAGATAAACGACAAGAAAAAATTGAGGAATTACAAATCTTAATAGATAAGTGTCATTTAACAATTAACCTAACATTGAAACGTTTAATTGAAACCGAAATTTTGGATTTCATAAATAGAACTGAATTCTCTTTTACATTAAAACAATATTACGAAGATAATAAAAACGTTGCCTAACAGCGGTTTTGCGAGATTGCGAAATAAGTGCTAAATTCAAGTTTATCTTTCGCAAGAAATTTTATCTTAGCAGAAAAATCTCGGTTCCGGAGTTCGCAACCTAGCAAAGCCACGAGACGTTGAGTGCAAACCTAAAAAAAATCGTTTAAAAGAAAAATTAATTTAACTTTCATGCTATATGTTATAATTTCATTGTTCGTAATCGTTATTCTTTTAATGCTAAACTCTCAACGAATTTCACTCTATTTTGAAAATCTTCAAGAACACAAAGAAATTGATTTCAAAAAAAGAACAAATTTAGATTTATGGAAGTTGACCAAATTATCTCCTGGAATTACTTGGTTAGGCGGTGACCAATTTCACTTTAGTAATCCAGAATTTTACTTTGATGACGCCTTTTTATATATAATCGATTATAAAACAGTAATTAAGCACGCTATTGAAAATATTACTGAAATGACAAGAACTAGTTACACTCGAAATGATAGACGTATTTGGAAAATAGTTATCAAGGAATCAGATAGCAAAATTGTATACAAAATAGCAACCAATCATTCTTTAACAACTAGCAATTTTGGTAACTTTTTAGATAAAGTAAATGAAAATAAAGAGTCCGTGATTAATTCTGAATGGTTACTGTAGAAAAAAGAGGGCAGCTACTAACCGCCATTTTGAGCTAGCTGGAATTTAGTGGAAACTAACGTTTAGCATCACGTTTTCATTAAGCCGAAAATTGAGTGGTTACGAACTTTTAGCCATCTAAAGTTGGCTAACATTGGTCGACAGTTAAGCTCAAAATCTTCAAAAAAAGAAACAAATAAACACACAAAAAACATGAAATTATTTTCCTTTACTATATTGTTTTTGCAATTTTCATTCTGCTTCTCTCAAACTTATTATGGACAAATAACTACTAATGAAAATGATAGTTTAAGTGTTCAAATTTTAATCAAGGGAAATATGATTTTCAAAAACAGTAAAATATTATCAATTCAAGAAAAAATAACCGTTTTAAATAATGGTGTGTCAAAAGATTATTATCCAAAAGATTTAAAATCATTCAAGATTAAAATGGAGGATAATAAGGTCAAAACATATGACAATGTTGATAATAAAATTTTTGCGGAAAGATACTACTCAAACAAAGTCAAATTATATTATAAATTAGTAGAGGAAGAAACAATAAGAAGCCCCTATTTTACAATCTATAGAGTGTTTTTAGTCAAAATTCCAAATCAAGAAAATATGATTGAATTAATTCCAAATGGATTTAGTCGATTAATAACTCAAAAGGAAATGTTGGCAAAATTTACTAATTGTAAAATTTCATTGGGCAAAATCATAAATGACGAAATCAAAATTAAAAATGAAGAAAAATTAGTTGAATTTATTGTTGACTACGAAAAAAATTGTTTCAATAATTAAAGAAGCATATACAGTTATTATTGGTATCGGAAGATTATAAAAATAGAAATGAAAATAAAAAACACAATTAATATTTTAACAGTATTAAAACAAATAAAATATGAAAGCTAAAAAAAATGATTTTTTAATTGATACTTACATTCGAAAATATCAAAGTTTATCTCAAAATGAAAAATTATCAATTAATTTATCAATAGTGATACTATTAGTTATTTTGTCAATTGGCGCGATTTATAATACAGGAAAGGTATTGGGAGAATTTTTATTTTATTTCAATAATTAAATTTCTCGTAATTTAAATTAAGTAATTTGGCTTTTATCATTTTGACAATCGTAAACTGAATTATAGTAACAACCTAGCTTTATAAAGAATTAAGAATTAGCGGTGAAGAAGGAGTAATTGAATTAATAAAAGATTATGAAATGAATTGCTTCAACTAGTCTTTAAATTTAATTAAAAAACAAAGGCTTCTGCCAACAACTATTTTGAGCTAGCTAGAATTTAGTGGAAAAAGCATTTCGCATTGAGCTTCCGTTAAGCCGAAAATTGAGCGGTTACGAACTTCCAGCCATCTCAAAGTGGCATAACGTTAGTAAAAATATTACGAAAATGAAACGAACATATACTATTGTATTATTTATATTTTTTATTATTAACTTTCAATGTTATTGTCAAACTCAAGAGTCAATTATTTTTTTTAATGATGGAGATTCTATCGAAGGTTTAGCTATTATTAAAAATAACAGAATTAAATTTAAAATTTCTCATGATAGTAAAGCTGAGTTTTGGGATTTTGAAAGTATAAAAAAAATTAAGTTTATTGGATTTGAAATGGACAAAACTTATGAATATGTGAAATTGGATTCTTTTAATGGACCGAAACTTATTGAACTTGTTGTCGGTGGAAAAGTTTCTCTGTATCAGAAGGAAAAAAATTATTATTTACAAAATTATAATGGGTCTACTATCTTGTCAGCAAGTAACACAAAATCAGATCTGGATTTTTACTATTTGAAACGCGATAAAGATGAATATGCTACATGTATTAATAATGGTGTTTTTAAAAGTTGGGCCAAAAACACAACTGAATTTCTATACGACTGTGACTATTTAGTTAAAAAAATAGAGAATAATGAGTTTAGTTTGAGCAAAATTAAAGAAATAGTTGAATTCTATAACGACATTTGTACTGAATAATAAATACGTTTGCTAACCACCATTTTGAGCTTGCTGTAATTTAGTGGAACTACCGTTTCGTATCAGGTTTTCGTTAAGCCGAAAAATACTCGCTTTCCTCAGTTTCCAACAACCACAAGTACCAAAACATAGCACCAAGCGCATGACAACTGAACAACATATAAAAATTGGACGACTAACTGCATTAGTTTCATTCCTGCTGGGGACAATTATTTTTGGACTTTACTTCTTGACATCTTCGTTAGACTTAGCTTTACTTGGTCTCGGCTTTATCGTATTGGTTGGGCTAATAAATTCTGGAATTTTAATCTTAATAGTGTTAAAAGCGAACAAGGATAAAAATAATGAGATAAAACTTTTAAAAATTGGTGGGCTAATGTTATTGAATATACCGATTATGTTTTTTTATTGTTGGATTGTAATTGTACTTCTTGGCACCATGAGAATAACATTCACGAACGCAACGCAGACAACTTTGACCGATATTACTATTGTGGGTTGCGGCGGCGGACATATTGACAAATTAGAAATAGGACAAAGTAAAACCGTTTGGATTGACATTAAAGGAGACTGCTCCATAAACGTTGACTATTTGTCAAACGGTCAACGAAAGAAAGAAACCGTTGCAGGATATGTTACTTCAAGTATGGGACAGAAAATAAATCACAATATTGACGGCAAAGACAAGGATATATTTTGAAAACTGTTGAAAAATAATAACTAGGTATGAAAAGCCAGTTGTTAATGAGTCTTTTGCAAATATGATGTAATTAGTTGCTCGAAATAAGTTTATCTTTCGTGTCTCGATTTCTTTACCAAAATAAATAATTAGGGTTTTTCTACTATTACACAATCGCTTTTAATAAAATAGTCTTTTGCCTCAAACAGTAGAAGCCAATAAACGATAGATTTACCTAAACTAAATGGGATTAAATGAAAATTAATACTTTTTGGAATATTGTGCTAAAAGGAATCGGACTTTGGCTTTTTATGAATTGCCTCTATATATTTCCTCAAATTGCCTCGTTACTCTTAACATCTCAAATCGGACTTGGATGGAATACCTTTATTCCTGAAATGCTTTTTGGAATATTTGCATTGATTTCCTATTTGTTTATTTCATCACTTTTTCTTTTTAAATCAGAATGGATTGTTTCAAGATTAAAATTAGAAAGACATTTTACAGAAAGTAGAATCGACATCACCATCTCACAAAATACCGTCTTGAAAATTATTATAATATTATTTGGCGGCATAACTTTAATTAATAGTTTCCCAAACTTAGTGCGAGAAATTATTCAATTTCTACAGCAAAATGAACTACTGAAAAATTATCGAGATGTAGCTTGGCTGATTTTTCACAGTATTAATACATTAATTGGATACCTATTAATTACGAATAGTAACGGAATTTCAAGATTTATTGATAGACAAAGAGAAAAATGAAATCAATACTTACCATTGGTTTGCAAAGTAGGACTGCTGTAGTGTGCTTTGTAGTTCTAGTTATTTGACTTGAATGTGTTTGATAAGCTTCTAATGAAATTAGGTATTAACTTTATAAGTAGTTTTGCTAAAAGGAAAAACTAATACAACTGAAAGAATTAGTAGAAACAATGATGAGGTTGAAACTATTGATAAAGAATGAGAATATAACAATTTAAAAGACCTAATATGCTGACAGCTGTACATCCAAAATTAGCGATGCGAAATAAAATTACAACTAGGGAATTCTATGTTGAACAGTTAGGCTTTGAACAATTAGGTGATTATGATGGTTACTTAATGGTAAAAAAGGACCAGATAGAGATTCATTTTTTTGAATTTAAAGAGCTCAATATTTTTGAAAATTACGGTCAAGTTTATATCCGAACCAATGATATTGAAACTCTATATCAAGAAGTACAAGAAAATAAAATAACAATTCACCCTAATGGGAAATTAAAAGTGCAGCCTTGGGGACAAAAAGAGTTTTCAATGCTCGATCCAGATAAAAATTTGCTAACATTTGGTCAAAATGTGTAAGTATAAAAGGATTAGTACTTAATAGTAGTAAAAGTCTACAAATTTGATTGTAAATGTTCTTAGAATTCGTAAGAAATTATATCTTAGCTTAATAATCTTGGTAGCTACCTTATTAGGTTTTGCGACCTAAATGCCCGAATCTAGAAAGATTGCTACTTATAAATAAAAAATGATAGACGAGTTTATTCCTCCTATAAATAATCGATCGGAACGGGAACTATTAGAAATAGTTGGTTCGCCTACAAAGTGGCATCCAAGAGCTGTCCTAATTGCTACAAATGAGCTGCAAAGGAGAAATGTTGATCCGCAAAAAACAAAAACAGCTAAGTATTTAGCACTAAAAAGAGTGAGATTAGAAGCCAAAGCCAAAGCGAACTTAAGCTATGATTATTGTGATTTTATTTTAGAACCATTCGAAACAATCCTAGAAATTTTAATTAGTTGGGATTTACGCAAAGACGGCTATATCAGGAAGGCGGAACAACAGAGAAAGTTCAGAATTGTGATCGGTGTGATAACTGTAATTGTTGCCTTGTTTGCATGTCTTTTTATATAATCTTTGGGTTGGATTGTAATTAGGCCAAAATACAATTTTGGTTTAACCGATATGCTAAATCTTTTCTGCTACCGTTTCATCGTGTACTTAAAAATTAGTGCTGCATATAATTAGAAGTTTTTTTCAAAATTGATAATGAAAAATGTAGTAAATAGTAAGGGAAAATTATAAATTTGAAACTTTATGTGTTTACAAATCAAACCCTTAATTTAATCAAAAATGAAACTATAAAAATTAGCCATCTGTTTTTTATTTCTTGCTACAATTACAAGTTGTGTAACGACGATGCCTTTAAATCAACAATTTTACAATTCGAAGAAAGTAGGTGTAATTGTCCAAGTTGATAGCTTAGGAATGGCAATAGTTGGAGGGCAAGGTTTATTGGATGTTGCTTTAACATCAGGGAATAGATTCTCGGAGCCTTTAAAACAAATTGAGCCCAAATTTAATTTACAAGAAAAAATGGAAGCTGAAGTTGCAGCCATTTTGAAATCAAAAAACTAACAATTTCAATTTATTACTGAAACAGTAAATTATACAGCGTTAGATAAATTTGAAAAACCAAATTCGGATAAGAAATACAGCAAGAGAGATTTCAGAAAGCTAAAAGCCACAAATAATGTCGACGAAATTCTATACGTAAAAGTTAAGTACGGAATCTTAGTAAGCTATTATGGAATGATTGAATTAGATAAGCAAGGGTATACCAATATCACTAGTGAGTTAGTTGATTTGAGTGATAATTCACTGCTAGGACTAGAAACATTTCAAACAGCGACAAAAATGCAGGGAAACTGGAAAAAAGGGGATGACTATGCAAACCTGACCAATGCGATTCAAGAAGCAATCGATAAATCGTTAGTTACTTTTAAATCAAAGTTTTAAGTGTCAACAATGAGTTGTTTTTACTGACGTAAAGACAAAATAGGAATAAAGGAAAACGTTAAGACGTAAGGCTTTAACAACCGCGAATGCTATCAATAAAATAAAAATTAGACTATGAAAACAATCTGTACTAATTGCCAGGCCGAGAACGACCGTAATTCTAAATATTGCAATAGTTGTGGTTTTCAATTGCCTGTAGTAGCAGCTCCAGAAGTGGAGGAAATCAGTGAAAAAGTAAAAAAGAATACGGATAAGAAAAAGTTTAATTTAAAAACATTCTTAGGTTTTATTGTAAGTTTCATTGTTATGTTTTTCGTCACACAGTCGTTATTTAAACCGTCTATTGATACTAAATTAGCTGATTTTGCAAACGAATTCAACAAAACCTGTCCGATGGCTGTTGATGAGTATACAACCTTAAAAAATGTAGTGGCTTTGCCCAATAAAACAATTCAATACAATTATGTTTTAGTCGGAATCAATAAAGCGGATGTGAAGTTAGATACGATACAAAAATATTTTTTTCCCACCGTACTCGAAAATGTGAAGACGAATCCCGGTATGCAATTATTTAGAGAAAACGAAGTAACGATAAACTACTACTATTCAGATCAAAATGGTGCGTTTGTAACACAATATGTTGTTAAACCAGATATGTATCGCTAATTTGAATTAGCAGCATGCTTGATGCTAATGCTAGTTTATAGGGTAAACAAAAAAGTACAGTAGTCTTAGAGACTAGCTGTACTTTTTTTATGTTTGAATAGGAATTGAAAAAAATGGTGAAAGAGTCGAGAGTACCTTAATATATAAACTTACTCTTTTAAATAGGCTTCACGTACTTTTCTAAATAAATTCGATGAGTACACAAAGTCAACTACTGCTTCATTATCCGTTCTGAATATTTCTTCTTTATTTCCTTGCCATGCTTTTACACCATTTTTTAGGAAAAGAATATTATCGCCTATTTCCATAACCGAGTTCATATCGTGGGTATTGATCACAGTAGTAATGTCATATTCTTCGGTGATTTCTTTGATGAGGTTATCGATCAAGGTTGCCGTATTAGGATCCAGACCCGAGTTAGGTTCATCACAAAAAAGATATTTCGGTTTATTTACAATGGCTCTTGCAATAGCAACCCTTTTTTGCATACCTCCGGAGATTTCTGAAGGCAGTTTATGATGTGCGTCGTTCAAAGCGACTCTGTTCAGTACAAAGTCAACGCGTTCTTTTATTTTTGCTTTGTTGTCGCGAGTGAACATTTTGAGTGGGAAAGCAACATTTTCAGCTACGGTCATCGAATCGAACAAGGCACTTCCTTGAAATACCATTCCTATTTCGGTACGTAGCTCTCTTCTTTCTTCATCATCTAAATTACCGTATACGCGACCATCAAACTCTATAGTTCCCACTTCAGGACGGTGAATTCCTAATAAGCTTTTTAATAAAACCGTTTTCCCAGATCCACTTTGACCAATGATAAGATTGGTTTTTCCAGTTTCAAAAACGGTTGAAATTCCTTTAAGAATTTTGCTTTCTCCAAATGATTTCTCGATGTTTTTTACCTCTATCATGCTCCTAATAACAATTGCGTTAATATATAATTAAAAAGTATGATACAAACAGAAGTCCATACAAAGGCTACTGTACTCGCTTTACCAACTTCTAGCGCTCCACCTTTCATATAGTAGCCGTGAAAAGACGGAATAGTGGCTAATAAAAATGCGAAGATGAAGGTCTTAATAAAAGCATAAGCAATATGAAAAGGAATGAAATCCCGTTGGGCTCCTTCAATAAATTCTACACTCGAGGTGAAACCACCATATACACCAGCCATCCAGCCACCCAGAATTCCTAAAAACATACTGATTCCGATAACGAAAGGATATAACAATAAAGCTATAATTTTTGGAAAAACAAGATAGTTAACAGAGTTGACACCCATCACTTCTAAAGCATCTATTTGTTCCGTTACTCGCATCGTTCCTATACTGGAAGTTATAAAAGAACCCATTTTTCCAGCCATAATAACCGAAATGAATGTGGGTGCAAACTCTAGAATAACCGATTGCCTTGTGGCAAAGCCAATAAGGTATTTAGGTATTAAAGGATTGGTAAGGTTTAAAGCCGTTTGAATAGCAACAACACCTCCCACGAAAAAAGAGATGAAAGCTACAATTCCAAGTGAATCAATGATTAAATCGTCTATTTCTTTGAAAATAAGATTGCGCATCACAGACCATTTGGTTTGCTTGTTGAAAACCTCTTTTAGCATTAAAAAATAGCGTCCTAGCTGTGTTAGATATCGAATGAGCATCATAATTGTGTGAATATGGGCTAAATTACAAAATTAGTAAGTAGTAATTAGTGATTAGTTACTAGTAATTAGAAACTCGTGATTAGTGAAAAGTGAATAGTAGTGAGTGACAAGTAAATAGTAATTAGTTAAAAGTGAATAGTAACTAGTAAGTTGAAAAATAGTTAGGGCTTAAAAAAGCTTTTCCTTCATCTTCTTTAAACGGTAGCTTCGGATGAATTTTGCCTGCTCTGTAGTTACCATTAAAGGAGTTTTGGCAGCTTTTGCCTTGAGAAAACCTTGAATATAGTCAAAAAACAAAAACGGTTTCTTTTTCATGAACGACAACTTAGCTGATGCAATGGCCGTAATCAAAAAACCATAACCTAGTGTATAAAACGCTTCGCCTTGCTTATAACGCGCTGTTTTGTTGTAATTAGCTCCCGTAGGTTTTAGGTGTTTTACATGCAAAGAAGCATCGGTTACTACTTTCCAATTGTAAAATTTACAAAGTAATTCATCAACGGTATCCCAGCCCATTTGTGCTTTTAAACCTCCTATTTGCTTAAATGTCTCTTTTCGGTAGGCTTTCAAAGCCCCACGAATATGGTCTTTGTCAGTCAGATTTTCAAGAACCCAATCTCCATTTTTTTCTATGTAACAAAAACCTCCTACCATTCCAATCGTTGGATCAGATTGAAAATGCGTGCTGATAGTCTCAAAATAATTAGTAGGGAAAATTAAATCAGCATCGGCCTTCATCAACACATCATATTCTTCATCTGACGTTGCTAAACCGGCATTAAAGGCGTGGATGACCTTGCTTCCAGGCAAATGAATCGCAGAAGATTTTTTCTCCACCAAACTGATAAACGGATGCTCTTTGGCGAAAGCCAAAACAATATCAGAAGTCTTGTCTGTTGAATTGTCATTCACAACAACTACTTTTTTAGGTAGTAGTGTTTGGTTAACCAAGGAGTCAAGGGTTAAACCAATCAATGCTTCTTCGTTGTGCGCTGGTATAACGATGTAATAGTTCATTCCAATTTTTTTTTAGTTTGCGGATAAAGGCAAGTAATGCGAGTCATATAAGAGGTAGCAATCAGGAAGGATGATCTTAGTTCTTAACTTTTTCAGCGTAAACCATATAATAGCGCGGTGTGAAATAACGCAATAAAGGTCGGAAACCTATTTTTTTAACGGGATGTGTGAATTTTTCTCTGGCTACAATTTTCCACCCTGTTTTTTCTAAAAGCCAATCCAATTGCCAATCTTCAAACTCGTGGTAATGCCTGTCCCACATATCAGTTTTACTGCGGTATGCTGGTGAAAACCAAAGGCGCAACGGAATAGAAATTAGCAATTTATCACATTTTACATTTTCTAGGATGGTAAACGGATTTAGTAAATGTTCAAAAATTTCGAAGGCGGTAAAGACGTCGTAAGCTTCCGTTTGTAAAGCATTTTGATTCGTGTCTAGATCTTCTCCAGTTGTGTTCTTTACGGTATAACCATTTTCGATCATGATTTTCGAAAACGGATTGGGTACACCTAAATCGAAGATGGTTTCGCTAGTTGTAACGTGGTTTTTTAAAAAGGCTAGGGTATGCTTGAATCTTTTATTGGGAAACGTTTTTTCGTACATAGTCATGGCGAGGAATGAAAACAAATTTCATTCGTTTTGGTTTATAAAGTGCAAATGTACAAAGATATATTTCTTCTAAAGCAGAATTTTATGCTGTTTGTCCCTGTATTGAAATAGAATAGGACCAAATAGGAAAAGGTCGCATAAAAAAACCGCTAGGACAACCTACCGGATTTAGTATAAATGTAATTTTATGTTTTAATATCGATAAACAAATGCATTGACATTCATTCCTGCACCCACCGAAGCAAAAAGTAAAATGTCTCCTTTGCTGATACTTTGGTCTTTTATTTCGCCACGAATCAATAAATCAAATAAAGTAGGTACGGTGGCCACGCTGCTGTTTCCTAACTCGTGAATACTCATTGGCATGATATCTTGCGGTACCGGACGGTCATATAATTTGTAAAAGCGATCGATAATCGCTTCATCCATTTTTTCATTAGCTTGGTGAATTAGGATTTTTTTCACGTCGTCAATGGCAATTCCGCTTTTGTCCAAACAGCTTTTCATAGCCGCTGGAACGGTAGTTAACGCAAATTCGTATATCTTACGTCCGTGCATTTTGATGTAACGTGTGTCAGGATCCAAATCAGTATTGTAGGATTTTCCGAAGAACAAATAATTAGCTTCATCTGCGGCATAAGTCCCACTTTCATAAGACAACATTCCGGTTTCGTCTTCTGATGCTTCAATAATTGCAACTCCTGCTCCATCAGAATAGATCATAGAATCTCTATCATGATCATCTACCACTCTAGATAAAGTTTCTGATCCTATAACCAAGCAGCGTTTTGCCATACCTGATTTAATAAAGGCATTGGCTTGTAGAACGCCTTCTATCCAGCCTGGACAGCCAAAAAGGATGTCGTAAGCTACACATTTAGGATTCTTGATTTGGAGTTTATTTTTAACTCTAGTTGCTAGACTGGGAAGCATATCTGACTGGGTAGTCCCTGCTTTTACATCTCCAAAGTTGTGAGCAAAAATAATATAGTCAATAGTTTCAGCATCGATCCCAGCGTTAGCAATCGCCTTTACGGAAGCTAAATATGCTAAATCAGATGAAGTTTGGTTCGTCTCAGCATATCTTCTGTGCTCTATTCCTGTAATCCCTTTGAATTTATTTATAATAATATCATTAGGGCGTCCAAAAGGACTTCCATCTTCATTTAAAAAAACATGATTTCCAAAGTCGGTATTGCTTACTTTCTTTTCAGGAATGTAGCTCCCTATTCCAGTTATTTTTATTTTCATCGAATTGTTTTCCAAAAATTTATGCTAATTTAAAGATAATAAAATAAATCGAGCTATGATATTTACTATGCGTGCATATAATTATGGAATTGTAGATTTTTAGCCTTAATACTGCTTATTTGACAATGAAATGTTAAAATACCGTAGGGAAGCTAGAGGGTTTGCTTGGACTTTTTTAATTTATTGCTAAAAGCACTATTGGATTAATATTGAAGAAATTGCATTTTAATTTTTTAATCAAAAAAAAATGCCTCGAGTAGATCGAGGCATTCTTACAATTATTTTTTTAGGAATTACATATATGCCTCGATAGGAGCACAGCTACAAACCAAGTTTCTGTCACCATACGTTTCATCTACACGACGAACACTAGGCCAGAATTTATTTTCAGCAACATACTCTAACGGATAGGCTGCTTTTTCTCTTGTGTATGGTAAAACCCAAGTGTCAGCGGTTAACATATTTAACGTATGTGGCGCATTTTTCAAGATATTGTTTGGCTCGTCAATGGATGCAGTTTCGATTTCTTTGCGAATAGCAATCATAGCATCACAAAAACGATCTAATTCGGCTACATCTTCTGATTCTGTCGGTTCAATCATTAAAGTTCCTGCCACAGGGAAAGAAACAGTTGGAGCATGGTATCCGTAATCCATTAAACGCTTAGCGATATCCGATACTTCAATTCCTTTTTCTTTGAAAGATCTACAGTCCAAAATCATTTCGTGTGCCGCTCTTCCTTTTTCTCCAACGTATAAAATAGGGTAGTGCTCCTCTAAACGAGCTTTCATGTAGTTTGCGTTTAGGATGGCATATTTAGTAGCGTTCGTTATTCCCTCAGCACCTAACATGCAAATGTAACCGTAAGAGATTAGGCACACCAAAGCAGACCCGTAAGGCGCACCTGAAATGGCAGTTATTGCTTGATCACCTCCAACTTGTACTAAAGGATTAGATGGTAAAAACGGAACTAATTTTTCGTTTACACAAATTGGTCCTACACCTGGTCCACCACCACCGTGAGGGATAGCAAACGTTTTGTGTAAGTTTAAGTGACATACATCAGCACCAATAGTAGCAGGATTTGTAAGTCCTACTTGTGCATTCATGTTGGCACCGTCCATGTAAACTAAACCACCGTTATCGTGGATGATTTGAGTGATTTCTCTAATAGCACTTTCAAATACACCATGTGTAGATGGATACGTTACCATTAAACAAGATAATTCGTCTTTGTATTTCAATGCTTTTTCACGAACATCTTCAACATCAATATTACCGTTTTCCATCGTTTTGGTAACGATAATTGTCATTCCTGCCATTGCAGCTGATGCTGGATTGGTTCCATGTGCTGATGCTGGGATCAAACAGATTGTTCTTTTTTGATCTCCTCTTGAGTGGTGGTACGCACGAATAGTCATTAAACCAGCGTATTCTCCTTGTGCTCCAGAGTTGGGTTGCAAAGTCGTTCCTGCAAAACCAGTAATTACATTTAATTGGTGCTCTAATTTTTTAAGCATTTTGGTGTACCCTTGTACTTGATCCAATGGTGCAAATGGGTGAATGGTGTTCCAGTAAGGCATACTTAATGGTAACATTTCAGCAGCTGCGTTTAATTTCATGGTACAAGAACCTAAGGCTATCATTGAGTGTGTCAATGACAAATCTTTGCGCTCTAATTTTTTGATGTAACGCATCAAACTTGTTTCAGAGTGGTATTTGTTGAAAACGTCATGTGTCAAGAACTCTGATTTTCTATTCAAAAGCATCGGGTAATTGTTTTCTAAAACATATTCCGAAACTTCAAATGCTTCTTTTCCT
>NZ_JAQWTM010000222.1 GCF_029242675.1 Flavobacterium sp. | reverse complement strand
AATTCCCAAATCAAAAATTCCAGAAGATTTCATATACAACGCCTTAACTAGCGATACCGATTTAAGTAGTAAGGCTAATGCTAAGATCGTGTGGTTAGGCGGTAAACCTGCTATTAATAAATACAATAAGTCTAAAAAAGGAAACTCATGGCAAATGATGTCATTTACTTTTCATGATAAGAAAGAAAGCTTTGAGATTGTATTAAATGATCAAGAAGGAGAGTGGTTATTGCATACTTTGCCGTTGCTTGCTGTCGCAAATAGTAAGACGTTTACTTTTCAAGAGCTCAAGCTAAGTTTTGAAACAAATTTAGAGAATTTTGAGCTTTTTTGGTATTCTAAACCAGTAAACACCTTAAGAGATTATGGGCTTCTTATATTGTAGCACGTAATTTTTAAGCATAAAAAAAATAATTTAATATCTGCGAAAACGTTTTCTTTTACTTATTTTTACGAGTAAAAAACTAGTAAAATGCGCGATAATTACAAAATTAGTGTCAATGACTCTTTTCTCTTTACTATTAACAAAGAGGAAGTTTCTAAGTTTGACGCAGTAAATACTGGAGGCAAAGACTACCACGCTCTGCATAATAACACTCCTTATAAAGCAACCATCGAATCTTCTAATTTTCATCAAAAAAGCTACACTGTAAAAGTGAACAGTAACTTATATACTGTTGCAATAGCTGATGACCTGGACTTATTAATTAAAGAACTAGGGTTTGAGGTAGGCTTGTCTAAACAAATTAACGCTATAAAAGCACCTATGCCAGGACTAATTCTAGAGATAAATGTTGTGCTGGGGCAAACTGTTAAGGAAAAAGACCCTTTATTGATTCTCGAAGCTATGAAAATGGAAAATAGTTTTCAATCCCCTCGTGACGGAGTCATAAAATCGATTGCCGTAGCTACTGGTGATGCTGTAGATAAGGGACAGCTTTTAATCGAATTTGAATAAAACTTTAAGTAAGAAACAAGGAGTGAATCGCAATTGACTGTACTGTGAAGTGCTTTTCAGTGCGCTGCAATTTCTTTTATCTATAAAAATATGAAAAAAATATTAGTTGCTAATCGAGGAGAAATAGCTATTAGAGTTATGAAAACGGCCCAGAAAATGGGAATCAAAACTGTAGCAGTATATTCTACCGTAGATAGAAACGCTCCTCATGTAAAATTTGCTGATGAAGCAGTATGGATAGGGGAAGCGCCTTCAAACCAATCCTATCTTTTAGGAGACAAAATTATAGCTGTTGCTAAGTCATTGAATGTTGATGCTATTCATCCAGGTTACGGATTTTTAAGTGAAAATGCGCAATTTGCCGAGGATGTAGCGGCTAGTGGTATTGTATTCATAGGTCCCAAGTCTAAAGCAATCCAAATTATGGGAAGCAAGCTAGCAGCAAAAGATGCGGTTAAAGCGTATGATATTCCTATGGTTCCTGGTTTAGACGAAGCCATTACAGATATCAAAGAAGCTAAAAAAGTAGCGACTCAAGTGGGTTTTCCTATTTTGATTAAGGCGTCTGCTGGTGGTGGTGGTAAAGGAATGCGCGTGGTTGAAAATGAAGAAGAATTTGAATCGCAAATGAACAGAGCAATTAGTGAAGCTACTAATGCTTTTGGGGATGGATCTGTTTTTATCGAAAAGTATGTGGCGTCACCAAGACATATCGAAATCCAAATTATGGCCGATAGTCACGGTAATATATTGTATTTATTTGAAAGAGAATGTAGTATTCAACGTCGCCATCAAAAAGTTGTAGAGGAAGCACCATCTGCGGTGCTATCTCCTGAACTTCGTAAAAAGATGGGTGAAGCTGCAGTTTTAGTCGCTAAATCTTGTGATTATTTAGGAGCAGGTACGGTCGAGTTTTTATTAGATGAGAATAATAATTTTTATTTTCTCGAAATGAATACGCGTTTGCAAGTAGAACATCCCGTGACAGAGTTGATTACTGGTACAGATCTAGTTGAATTACAAATTAGAGTGGCGCGAGGAGAGGCTTTGCAAATGAAGCAAGAGGATTTAAAAATTATGGGACACGCCCTAGAGTTAAGAGTATATGCTGAGGATCCATTAAATGATTTTCTACCTAGTGTAGGTAATTTAGAAGTGTACACACTGCCTGTAGGTGAAAGGATTCGTGTAGATAATGGTTTTGAGCAAGGAATGGATATTCCTATTTATTATGACCCCATGTTAGCTAAATTAATTACTTACGGTCAAACTAGGGAAGAAGCAATTCAATTAATGATCAAGGCAATTGATGATTACAATGTTGTGGGAGTGAGTACAACATTGCCTTTTGGTAAATTTGTATGTCAGCACGATGCCTTTAAATCAGGAAACTTTGATACCCATTTTGTCAAAAACTATTACGATGGTGAAAAGATGAAGGCAGCATTAAATGAAGAAGCTAAAATTGCTGCATTGCTAGCTTTGAAGCAGTATTTTGTAGATCAAAAAATTGTAAGATTACCAAATTCTTAAACTATGGATGCTAAGATAAAAATATTAAACGATAAGATTGCCAAAGCCCATTTAGGCGGAGGAGAAAAACGTATTGCAAAACAACACGAGAAGAAAAAGTTGACCGCTCGTGAGCGTGTTAACTATTTAATGGACGAAGGTTCTTTTGAGGAAATAGGGATGTTAGTGACGCATCGTACCACCGACTTTGGAATGGAGAAAGAAATCTACAATGGGGATGGTGTGATTACAGGTTACGGAACTATAAACGGAAGATTAGTGTATGTTTTTGCACAAGATTTTACGGTTTTTGGGGGTGCCTTGTCAGAAACTCATGCCGAAAAGATTTGCAAGGTCATGGATATGGCAGTAAAAATGGGTGCGCCCATGATTGGGCTAAATGATTCAGGTGGTGCTCGTATTCAGGAGGGTGTTCGCTCTTTAGGAGGATATGCAGATATATTTTTTAGAAATGTTCAAGCATCGGGTGTAATTCCGCAAATTTCGGCTATTATGGGACCATGCGCTGGTGGGGCGGTGTATTCACCTGCTATGACCGATTTTACAATGATGGTCGAAGATACCAGTTATATGTTTGTTACTGGTCCTAATGTTGTAAAGACCGTGACAAATGAAACAGTTACTTCAGAGGAATTAGGAGGTGCAAGTACGCATTCTACTAAGTCTGGTGTGGCGCACATAACATCAAGCAATGATATTGAGTGTCTAGAAGATTTAAAACGCCTACTTAGTTATTTACCACAAAGCAATAAGGAAACTACTAAGAAATGGCCATATGAGTTAAACGATGAAGTGCGTGACAAACTAGCAACGATTATACCTGATAATCCTAATAAACCGTATGATATGCATGAGGTGATTAGCGGGATTATCGATGAAGATTCATTTTACGAAATTCATAAGAATTTTGCTGAAAATATTTTAGTAGGTTTTGCTCGAATAGGTGGTAGGAGTATTGGTATTGTAGCAAATCAACCCTTGTATTTAGCAGGTGTCTTAGATGTAAATAGCTCTATAAAGGCAGCAAGATTTACTCGTTTTTGTGATGCATTCAATATTCCACTATTAGTTTTAGTGGATGTGCCTGGTTTCTTGCCTGGTACAGATCAGGAGTGGAATGGTATTATTGTACATGGTGCTAAGTTATTATATGCCTTAAGTGAGGCGACCGTACCCAGAATCACTGTGATTACTAGAAAAGCTTACGGTGGTGCTTATGATGTTATGAACTCTAAGCACATAGGAGCCGATATGAATTTTGCTTGGCCTACTGCTGAAATTGCTGTAATGGGAGCAAAAGGAGCTTCAGAAATTATCTTTAAAAAGGAAATTAGTGAGGCTGAAGATGCTGCAGCTAAATTACTAGAAAAAGAAACTGAATATGCTAATTTGTTTGCTAATCCCTACACCGCTGCACAAAGAGGTTTTGTCGATGAAGTCATTTTGCCGCAAGATACTAGAAGGAAATTGATTAAAGCTTTTAGTATGCTGGAGAACAAAGTAAGTGTTACTCCTAATAGAAAACATGGAAATATTCCTTTATAGCATATAATGTAAAGTAGTAAAAAAAAAGCCAGCTCTTGTAGCTGGCTTTTTTATGCATAAATATATTGAAATTCAAGTGATTCTTAGCACAATTACTATGACTAGTTTAAAGTCACTGATGTAATCTTATTTTAAGTTTTGCTAATAAATACGGGGGTGTCGTGTATTAAAAGTTGTTTTTTTTGGAAGACTTGTACTGTTTTTTACGGGGTTATCTTGAATTCATGTGTATAAAAATTGCTATTTGTCTAAATTTACTATGCGGTTAGTATAATATTTGGGGGCGAAAATTGCTAAATAATTTTTTTAACGTTCGCATTATTTCAAATCCGTAATAATTCAAATTATGGGCATTTTAGTATGCTCAATTTTGCGGTTACTTACTAAATGTTAATAAATTCGTACCGTATTACTGAGATAAATTAGTACAAAACGAAGAGCTCTCGCCTTGTCTAATATGCTGGATTTTACCATAATCCATTTTCAGTTCTACTAATTAACCAAAACCAAAGAAGTAACTAAAAAGATTTGTACATGAAAAAAGGACTAATTATGATGATATTGGTATTCGCTGCCGGTACATCATTCGCACAAAATTCACCATTAGAAATTTCAGGATCTGGAGATCTTTATTATAAATATGATTTTTCAAAAACAGCAAACATACCTACAAGTTTTGCAAATGATCAAAATTCAGTTTCTTTAGGTATGATCGATATTGCCTTAAAGAAAACTACAGGTAAAGCCTCTTTTGTAGGGGAAATATCGTTTGGACCTAGAGGACAGTTTCAATCAATACTTAATTCAGACGGGACATATGATGAGTTAGGAGCAAACTCATTTCATATCCAGAATTTATACGCTACTTATGCAGCGACAGAGAAATTGAGCTTTACGGCGGGTTTCATGGGGACATTTATTGGCTATGAAGTGATATCTCCTTTAGGTAATTACAATTATTCTACCTCTTACCTATTTACAAATGGACCGTTTCAAAATGCAGGAGTAAAGGTAAATTATGCAATCTCAGATAAAGTAGGTGTAATGGTGGGTGCTTTTAACGACGCTTGGAATGCTTATAAAGCTGATTCTTTAAAGGGCTTAAATGCCGTAGGTGCACAATTATCGTTCACACCCACAGATAAGATTAGTGCGTACTTGAACTTTATGGATGGGTCTGTTAGTGGTACAATAGTAGATTTGACTGCGTCATTTCAAGTTTCTGACAAATTTAAATTAGGATTGAATGC
>NZ_JAQWTM010000207.1 GCF_029242675.1 Flavobacterium sp. | reverse complement strand
CCCCCAATATTATACGTTTTGATTAGGGATTCCATTGCTGGAATGTTTTCTTCTGAATCATTGATGAAAACTGCAGGAAAAAAGAATTGCCCAATTTTTTGTTCTAATGTCATACTGATGCAAACAAGTTGAAATAAATTTATTTTTTGATGGCTGCTGATTTTTTACCAAAGTCTTTTGGGAAAATCAAAAATCGAGAGAGTAGTAATCCTGGAATGGTCGCCAAAAAAACCCAGATAAAAAAGTTACCGTAACCAAGGTATTCTTGGATATAACCGCTTATCATTCCCGGAAGCATCATTCCTAATGCCATAAATCCAGTGGCTAAAGCGTAATGGGATGTTTTTGACTCGCCTTCGGCAATATAAATAAGATACATCATAAAGGCAGCAAATCCAAAGCCATAACCAAATTGCTCTGCAATTACCGTTGCATAGATGTAATAAACAGAAGATGGATGAAAGTGAGATAGCAAAACAAAACCGATAATAGGTAAGTGCATGGCTAAAAACATAGGTAACATCCACTTGCCTAAACCATCGCGAGAGATAGCTATTCCACCAAAAATCCCACCTACTGTTAAAGCGATAACTCCAAATGTTCCATAAATAATTCCTACATCTTGGGTAGTTAGACCCATGCCGCCAACTGCTATGTCATCAATTAAAAAAGGAGTTAGCATTTTTAATAATTGCGATTCTCCAAGCCTAAAAAGAAGGATAAACGCTAAGGCTAGACCAATTTGCTTTTTTTGGAAAAAACTAGCAAAAACTGCCGTAAAACTCTTTTTTGATCCTTCGGTATCTAGCTCTTTTACATTAGTTGTTTCGCTGCGAGGCGCTGTGAAGTAATTGTAAATAGTAATAGCCGCCATAAGTAAACCCACAATTATCATGGTGTATGACCAAGCCTTTTGTTTGTCGCCATATTGCTGTTCAAGGTAACCACCAATAATGACAATTAAACCGTTTCCTGTAAGCATCGATAGGCGGTAAAATGTACTACGGATTCCCAAGAAAAAGGATTGTTGTTCTTTCTCCAAAGCAATTAAATAAAAGCCATCGCTTGCTACATCATTTGAGGCTGATGCAAATGCTGCAACCCAAAATATAGCCAAACTAATAACGAAAAAATGATTCAGTGGAATGGTTAATCCTACAATCAAAAAGGAAATTGCGATTATAAATTGCATCGCTAAAAACCATTTTCGTTTTGTAGAATACAAGTCAATAAATGGACTCCAAAGCGGTTTTATTACCCAAGGAAGGTATAGTAAACTTGTGTAAATACCGATATCTTCATTATTGATACCCAAATTTTTATACATGATTACCGAAACTGAAATTATAATAGCATAAGGTAAGCCAGAAGCAAAGCTTAAAATAGGTATCCAATACCAGGGTCTATTGTCTGTTTTCATTTTTTATGGCGCTTTGGTTGGTTTTGATTTCGGGTTGATTACTTACAAATGTAGGCTGACTTTCATTACCATAATAATCGATAAAAGTAAGCGCACAACTGTTGTTTTTTTCTAAATAAAGTTTAGGTAGCGCAATGCTTATAGTGTCTCTTTTTTCTTTGAAAGCGATTTTATTAAGTATAAAACTAGGATTGTTAATGTCTACTTTACTGTTGTTTTTTGCACCATAAACCATGACATAACGCACCTTGTCTTTGGTTGGAAAAGTTAGGGTTACCAAGGCCGTGTCAACAGCGGTTTTGATGTCACATACCGTCGGGATTTCGGCCATTAATTTTCTAGAATTAGGAACCACATAAGGCAATGCAGGATATTTGTATTGCTGTTGCAAAAGTAAATCTGTTACAGCTTTGTTTTTGTTGACGAACCATTTGGCACTAAAAAATGCATTTCCATTGATGTTTGCATAACTTCTAGTCAAATCAATTTGATTAGGAATTTCCTTGGGGTTGAACCATTTTTTATCAGAATCAGCATTGATTTTGTACGTTCCATTTCCGATATATACGGCTGTGTTTTTAGAATTTTCAGACCACCACTTGATCAATTTGGCATAAGAAGCAGTACGGTGGTCAATACTCCAATACAATTGTGGCAAAATGTAATCGATATAATTATCTTCCATCCAAGCCATTGGATCAGCGAACAAATCATCATAATTCGTTTGTCCCGCCTGCGTGTCAGAACCTCGCGGATCTACTGATTTGTTTCTCCAAACCCCAAACGGACTGATTCCGAATTGGACCCAAGGCTTTATTTGTTTGATTGAATTGTAGGTGTTTCTAACGTACGTATTCACATTGTCTCTACGCCAATCCTCTAATTTTAAGCCTTTACCATATTTTTCATAGGATTCGGTATCGTTAAAATT
>NZ_JAQWTM010000194.1 GCF_029242675.1 Flavobacterium sp. | reverse complement strand
AGCTATTTCCTGCTTTTGTTACAACCACTTTCGCTAAATGCTTTTTTTTCAATAGCAGCTTAGGAGCTTCCGCTGGTCGCTCTAAGCTACTAGAAAAAAATAGCCTTTAACTCAGTGGGATTCCACGACAATCAGGGCTAGGATTAGTGATGATAAACACGATTTGTTTTTCTTTTGATCTTTGTAAGAGGAATAAACCCTTTAAAACTAGCATTAGAAATCTAATAAAAAATAGATCTAATACTACAATATACGCACAGCTATGAAATTCAATACTAAAGCGATTCACGGTGGCCAAAAGCACGATCCTTCAACTGGTGCTGTAATGCCCCCTGTTTTTCAAACAACCACTTATGCACAAACCAGTCCAGGGCAACCCGTAGGAGATTATGGGTACAGCAGGTCCGCGAATCCCACGAGATCAGCGCTCGAGGAAGCACTAGCAAGCATTGAAAACGGGGCAAGAGGTCTGGCTTTTTCGTCAGGTTTAGCCGCTACTGATTGCTTGATGCGTTCGTTTAAAGCAGGTGACGAAATTATAACCATGGATGATTTATACGGAGGGACCTACCGCATGTTCACTCAAATCTATCAGAATTCAGGGATTAAGTTTCACTATGTCGATATGGATAATTTAGACAATATCACAGCGGTATTAAACGAAAACACTAAAATGATTTGGGTCGAAACACCCACCAATCCGTTAATGAAATTAGCCGATATTGCAGCAATTGCAAAAATTACGGCTGCCAATACTATACTCTTGGCGGTCGATAATACATTTGCTTCACCCTATTTACAAAGGCCACTTGATTTAGGTGCTGATGTCGTTATGCACTCTGCCACTAAATACCTTGCAGGACATTCGGATGTTATTGCAGGGGCATTGATCACTAAATCAGCTGAGCTAGGCAAGCAACTGCACTTTCAGCAATTTGCTACAGGAGCTACTTTGGGACCAATGGATAGTTTTTTAGTTCTACGCGGAATCAAAACCCTGCATTTGCGAATGCAAAGGCATTGCGAAAATGGCGAAAAAGTAGCTGCTTACTTGAACGAACATCCTAAAGTAAAAACAGTCTATTTCCCGGGTTTAGTAACACATCCCTTTCACGAAATTGCTAAAAAGCAAATGAGTGCTTTTGGCGGAATGGTCTCTTTTAATTTTGTTTCAGGAGCCAAGCAAGACGCGATCAGTTTTCTAGAAAAATTACAGCTTTTCACTTTAGCAGAATCCTTGGGTGGAGTCGAATCCTTAGCCAATCATCCGGCATTGATGACGCACGCATCAATCCCTGAACATAAAAGATTGGCCGTAGGAATTACGGATGATTTAGTTCGCTTAAGCGTTGGCGTGGAAGATATTGAGGATTTACTTGAAGATTTGGCGCAAGCTTTAAGCTAGGTACTATTAAAAAAAATCTTAGTTCTAATTCAGGCTTCAAATGGGGTTTTAAAAAATGTTTATAGCTGCTGTTTTAATTATCGAGATAATAAATATACCCTACATTAAGCCATAATAACCAATCGTTTGTTTTATTTTCTTTATAAATATTCCTGTTTGGATTCAGCCCGTCAATCCAATCAGTATCAAAGTATTGAAATCGTAAGTCAATCATTAAGTCAGACATGGGCGTAAGTTTATACCTTGTACCTACACTTGATACTAGTGAGAATGTTTTTCCTTTCTCTGTAGAAAAACCAAAGGGATGTCCATCTGAGGGAGTTAAATATTTTGGAAATGTAGCCGCAACTGTTCCCAACGGTCCTAAAGACGAATTCGCCTCGGTTTTATAGCCACTAATTTGAGCACCAAAACTTACAAAAGGATTAAAAGTGCGGTAGTTTCTTTCGAAATCATGAATATTGATAAAATTATATTCTAATTGCATCCCAAAATTCAAAAGTTGCGTTTTTCCAAACATTCCTTTCAACTGTTGAACACCTAAGGAATTTGGGTTTCCTTCAACATATTTGCCAAAGTGCTGTAATTCTGATTTACTATATGATAATTCTGTTCTAATTTTAAAATGTTCTTTAAAATAAGTATCCTCGCTAAAGGTGCGTTGGTTGTAAGAAAAATTCAAGAAGTGTATAAGTCCCACTCCAAAACCAGAGTTTTTAAAGTTATTTCCAATGTCATTTCGAGCTCCGTAATCGGAGCGAAGCTCTACTGGACCCGCAATAATACCTATTTCATGAGCAAGAGTTTTTTGAGCATAGGAACTTTTTGAAAAGCCAATACTAAATAGTATGCTTAGATACAGTAGTTTTTGCATGCAGAATCTTCATTTATTATCATGACAAAGATACAAAAAAGGCGCCATTGATTATTAAAAAGAAAAATTAAAAATAACTAATTAAATACTTGTTTACTTATGAAAATAGCAAGGATTTTCTCTAAACTATCATTTTTAAACTACTAATGTTAACGATTGTTTAGCGAAAAGGTAATTCTGTTGACTATAATCAAATAATTATCAAAAAATATTTTTTAAGATGTATCTTTGTCCTATCTAACGAAAACGTTTTCTTAAACGTTAATAATCTAAGAATCATGTCACAAAGTATAAACGCTTTCATCGCAGAGGTTACTAAGAAAAACCCAACTGAGCCAGAATTTTTACAGGCAGTACTAGAAGTTGCTGAAACTGTAATTCCTTTTATAGAAGAAAATAAAAAATACCAAAACAAAATGCTTTTAGAGCGTATGGTTGAATCTGACCGTATTATCATGTTTAGAGTAGCTTGGATTGATGACAAAGGACAAACACAAGTAAATAGAGGATACCGTATTCAAATGAACTCGGCTATCGGACCTTACAAAGGAGGACTTCGTTTTCACCCATCTGTAAACTTAAGTATTTTGAAATTCCTTGCTTTTGAGCAAACGTTCAAAAATAGTTTAACTACATTGCCAATGGGTGGTGGTAAAGGTGGAGCTGATTTTGATCCTAAAGGAAAATCAGATAATGAAGTAATGCGTTTTTGCCAAAGCTTCATGACTGAATTGTCTAAACACATTGTTGCTAACACTGACGTTCCTGCGGGAGATATTGGAGTTGGAGGAAGAGAAGTTGGATACATGTTTGGTCAATACAAAAGATTAAGAAACGAATTTACTGGAGTTTTAACTGGTAAAGGAATTTCTTTCGGAGGTTCATTAATCAGACCAGAAGCAACAGGATACGGAGCAGTTTATTTTGCACAAAGTATGTTGGAGACTAAAGGAGATTCTTTCAAAGGTAAAACAGTTGTAGTTTCTGGATCAGGAAACGTTGCGCAATATGCTACTGAAAAAGCAACTCAATTAGGTGGTAAAGTTGTGACTATGTCGGATTCTGCTGGATACATCTACGATGCTGACGGAATTGATGCTGACAAATTAGCTTTCGTAATGGAGCTTAAAAACGAATTAAGAGGAAGAATTAGCGAGTATGTTGAAAAATATCCTAATGCTAAATATTTTGAAGGAAAACGTCCTTGGGAAGTAAAATGTGATATTGCATTGCCTTGCGCAACTCAAAATGAGTTGAACGAAGACGAAGCTAAAGCACTTGTGGCTAACGGTTGTATCTGTGTTGCTGAAGGAGCTAACATGCCTACAACTCCAGAAGCAGTTATTGTTTTCCAAAATGCTAAATTATTATTCGCTCCAGGAAAAGCATCTAATGCTGGTGGAGTAGCAACTTCAGGTCTTGAAATGTCTCAAAACTCTTTGAGATTAAGCTGGTCAGCTGAAGAAGTTGATGAAAAATTAAAAGGAATTATGCTTGCTATTCACGCTTCATGTGTGGAGTATGGTAAAGATGCTTCAGGATATGTTGACTACGTAAAAGGAGCTAACATCGCTGGATTCGTTAAAGTAGCTGATGCTATGCTAGCGCAAGGAGTGGTTTAATCTTCTTTTTTTAAATACTTTAAAGAGCCTTCTGCCGTTTACGGTTAGAAGGCTTTTTTTATTTTGGTAACAACCAAAAACCAATACTTTCGATTGTAGTATCTTTGTTTTTCTATAGCTTTATCACCAATGAAAAAAGGATTTTTTAGTTTCATATTAGTTGTTGTCTTTCAGATGAGTTTTTCACAAAACAATTTGTCGTGGCAAGGCTATTTCTCTTACAATGAAATTAAGGCTATTTCGAGCTCTCCTACTGTTGTTTTTGCAGCCTCCGAGAACGCTTTGTTTTCAAAGAACATACTAGACAATCAGGTAAAAACTACTACTACTGTAGACGGTCTTTCAGGCGAAACGATCAGCTCATTATATTA
>NZ_JAQWTM010000191.1 GCF_029242675.1 Flavobacterium sp. | reverse complement strand
ATGAAAAATGGGCTTGGTTAATTTTTATTCCCGTTGTGATTTTTATAATCACGGCTGTTTCTAATGGGGCAAATTTAACGGATGGTATCGATGGACTTGCAGCAGGAACCTCGGCTATATCGGTTTTGGCTCTTGGTATTTTTACTTTTCTTTCAGGAAACATCATATTTTCTAATTATCTAAACATCATGTACATCCCTAACTCTGGGGAGATGACGGTTTTTATAGCTGCTTTTGTAGGTGCGTTGATAGGATTTCTTTGGTACAACTCGTATCCAGCATCCGTTTTTATGGGTGATACGGGAAGTTTAACCATTGGAGGAATCATTGCAGTACTTGCTATTGCAGTACGAAAGGAATTATTGATTCCACTTTTATGCGGAATATTTTTAGTCGAAAATTTCTCTGTTGTTCTTCAAGTAAGTTATTTTAAGTACACCAAGAAACGCTTTGGCGAAGGCCGCAGAATTTTCCTGATGTCTCCATTGCATCACCATTACCAGAAAAAGGGCTACCATGAAAGTAAAATTGTTACCCGTTTTTGGATTGTTGCAATTCTCTTAGCTATTCTATCCATTGTTACCTTAAAACTGAGATAATATGAGACTAATAGTTTTGGGTGGAGGAGAAAGTGGCGTAGGAACTGCCATCTTAGGAAAGAAAAAAGGATACAATGTTTTCGTTTCTGATTTTGGAAAAATTAAAGAAAAGTACAAAGAGGTTCTTACGAATAATGGTATTGATTGGGAAGAAGAAAAGCATACGGAAGCACTCATTTTGAATGCAGATGTAGTGATGAAAAGCCCGGGTATTCCTGAAAAAGTTGCGATTGTCAAAAAGCTGATAGAAAAAGGAATTCCGGTAATTTCTGAAATTGAATTTGCCGCTCCATTTACCAATGCAACAACGATAGGAATTACAGGTAGTAATGGCAAAACCACTACGACGATGCTTACCTATCACTTACTAAAGTCTGCAGGTTTAAATGTAGGATTGGGAGGAAACATAGGTAAAAGTTTTGCATGGCAAGTTGCCGATGAAAATTACGATTCTTACGTCCTGGAATTAAGCAGTTTTCAATTAGACGGAATTATAAATTACAAGCCACATATTGCAATAATAACTAATATTAGTCCTGATCATTTAGATCGATACGAATACAAATATGAAAATTACATTGATTCGAAGTTTAGAATTACGATGAATCAAACAGAGGAGGACTACCTCATTTATGATGCAGATGACGAAGCAATTGCATCATGGCTAGCCAACAACAAAACAAGAGCACAATTAATTCCTTTTTCATTGACACAAATTTTTGAAACGGGAGCGTATATAAAAAACAACATAATGGAAGTATCAATCAATCAAGAAGAATTTAAAATGGAAACCGAATCTATGGCTTTAGAGGGGAAACATAATATGAAAAATGCAATGGCAGCAACCTCTGTGGCAAAATTAATGCAAATTAGAAAAGCGACAATTCGCGAAAGTTTATCTAATTTCCAAGGTGTAGAGCACCGTCTTGAAAAAGTTTTGAAAATCCAAAATGTACAATATATCAACGATTCTAAAGCTACAAATGTAAACGCTACATTTTTTGCATTAGACAGCATGAATACACCAACCGTATGGATTGTTGGAGGTATTGATAAAGGGAATGATTACAATGAATTAATGTCATTAGTGCGTGAAAAGGTAAAAGCAGTGATTTGCTTAGGTGTTGATAATAAAAAAATTATTGATGCTTTTGGTAATGTAGTTGACATTATGGTTGAAGTTACCTCCATGAATGATGCGGTTAAAATGGCAAAACGTATCGCTGAGAAAGGGGATACCGTATTGCTTTCTCCAGCTTGCGCTAGTTTTGATTTGTTTGAAAACTATGAAGATCGAGGAAATCAATTCAAACAGTCAGTACAGAATTTATAAGACTGATAAACAAATAGTAATACAACAATAATGAAGCAACTAATAAACAATTTAAAAGGAGATAAAGGCATTTGGTCATTCGTGGCCTTATTGGCACTGTTTTCGTTTATGCCTGTTTTTAGTGCGAGTAGTAACTTGGCCTATTTAGGGCATGGTACAGGGAATACCTTGGGGTATTTGGTGAAGCATTTTATTCATATTTGTTGCGGTTTTGCAATTATATATTCGGTTCATAAAATTCCGTATAACTACTTTCGTTCCATCTCTAAGATGCTACTTCCGGTTGTTTGGGTGATATTGGCCATAACCATGATAAAAGGGCAAGTTATTGCCGGTGCTAATGCAAGTAGGTGGCTGCAAATTCCTTTTGTTGGGATTTCATTTCAGCCGTCAGCCTTTGCTGCTTTAGTTCTATTTGTATTTGTGGCAAGATATTTATCCAAAACAAGAGAAGAGCCTATTGTTTTTGTTGAGTCTCTTAAAGAGCTTTGGCTGCCTGTATTCATCACATTGATGTTTATTTTGCCTTCCAATTTCTCAACTACGGCATTGATATTTGCAATGATTATTATGCTCGTATTTATAGGTAAGTATCCTATGAAATATATTGGTGTGATTGTAGGAGTTGGAATTCTGTCGCTAGCCTTTTTTGTTTTAATTGCGAAAGCTTTTCCGGGCGCTTTTAACAATCGTGTCAGTACGTGGGAGAGCCGAATCGAAAATTACATGAACAACGATAATGAAGAGGATGACTACCAAATTGAAAAAGCGAAAATTGCAATCGCTTCAGGAAAAATTTACGGTCTGGGTCCAGGAAAAAGTGTACAGAAAAATTTCCTTCCCCAATCCTCCTCTGATTTTATATATGCAATCATTGTTGAGGAATACGGATTAATGGGTGGTTTGGGAGTCCTAGCGTTGTATTTATTACTAATGTTTCGCTTTGTAGTTGCTTCTCACAAGGCTACGACATTATTCGGGAAGTTAGTAGTGGTCGGTTTAGGTTTTCCAATGATATTTCAAGCAATGATAAATATGGCTGTTGCTGTAGAATTGCTTCCTGTGACAGGGCAAACCCTTCCTTTGATCAGTAGTGGAGGTACCTCGATTTGGATGACATGTATTGCTTTAGGTATTATAATTGGTGTAACTAAAAAGGAAGAGGAAATAGAAGAAGAACAAAAAGACGCTGCAAGAAGAGAGGAAGCATTACAAAAGCTAATCGACAATCAGTTAAGTAGAGATGATGAGAAAGAGTTGAGTTATTCGATTGAAGATAAAGTATCGAATCCTATGAATGCAGTTAAAAACAAATATTAAAAAGAATGAAACCATATAAATTCATATTAAGCGGCGGAGGAACAGGTGGACATATCTACCCGGCTATTGCTATTGCTAATGAATTAAAATTGCGATTTCCTGATGCTGAATTTTTATTTGTAGGTGCCAAAGACAAAATGGAGATGCAAAAAGTGCCTCAAGCAGGATATGCTATAAAGGGTTTGTGGATTGCAGGGCTTCAACGCCAAATTAATTTAAAAAATGCGTTGTTTCCAATGAAGTTGATCGATAGTTTGTGGAAATCAAGACAAATTATTAATGATTTTCGTCCAGATGCGGTTATTGGTACTGGCGGTTTTGCTAGTGGTCCTTTGTTACAAGTTGCAAATACAATGCGTATTCCAACTTTGGTGCAAGAACAAAATTCCTATCCCGGAATTACCAATAAATTGTTGAGTAAGAAAGCGAGCGTTATATGTGTTGCTTATGAAAATTTAGAACGTTTTTTCCCGAAGGATAAAATGGTGTTAACGGGTAATCCGGTTCGTCAAGATTTAATTAATGTTTCAAGCAAGCGTGAGGAAGCGAACGCTTTTTATGGTTTGGATTCCAATAAAAAAACGCTTTTAGTACTTGGAGGAAGTTTAGGTTCTAGAAGAATCAATCAATTAATCGAAAAGGAGTTAAAAAACATACTGAATCAGGAGGTACAAGTGATCTGGCAATGCGGAAAACTGTACTATGAAGAGTATAAAAAATACAATGATGGCAATGTGCAAGTTGTAGCTTTTATTGAAAGAATGGACTTAGTATATGCTGCTGCAGATGTGATTATTTCTCGTGCAGGTGCTTCTTCAGTTTCAGAATTGTGTATCGTGGGTAAACCAGTGATTTTTATTCCGTCTCCCAATGTGGCAGAAGACCATCAAACGAAGAATGCAAAGGCAATTGTCGAGAAAGATGGTGCTATATTGCTAGCGGAGTCCGAATTAGATGCTAAGTTTAGCACCGTATTTGAAGCCTTATTTAAGGATGAAGTCCAGCAAAAGCAGCTTAGCGCAAATATTAAAAAGTTAGGATTACCGCAAGCTACTCAAGAAATTGTAAATGAAATTGTAAAATTAATTAAGAAATAACAACCTAAAAATGAACTTAAACCAAATACATAACGTCTTTTTTATTGGCATTGGTGGCATTGGAATGAGTGCGTTAGCTCGTTATTTCAAAAATATCGGAAAGCAAGTTGCTGGTTATGATAAAACGCCAACTGCGCTAACTAAAGAGTTGATTGAGAATGGGATTGCCATTCATTTTGAAGATCGAATTGATTACATACCTCAAAATTTCAAAGCTGATAATACGTTAGTTATTGTAACGCCAGCTGTGCCAAAAACGCATTTGCAATGGAATTACTTTTTAGAAAAAAACTATGAATTAAAAAAGAGAGCCGAAGTATTGGGGATCATAACCAAAGATACGTTTTGTTTTGCTGTTGCAGGTACGCATGGAAAAACAACGACCTCAAGTATTTTAGGACATATTTTGTATGAGAGTGGCGTGGATGTTACTGCTTTTATTGGAGGAATAGTTGAAAACTATAACTCTAATTTGATAGGAAGCGGTAAAACAGTTACAGTGGTAGAGGCGGATGAGTTCGATCGCAGCTTCCTACATTTGCATCCTAATATTGCTTGTGTTACTTCTATGGATGCCGATCATTTAGATATTTATGGTAGCAGTGATGCAATTGAAGCTTCGTTTGTAGAATTTGCTGATAAAGTAAAAGACAAGACTAAATTATTTATAACTAACGAATTACCTCTGGAAGGTGTAACAGTAGCAGTAAACGTAGCTGCTGTTTATAAAGCTTTCAATGTACGAATTGCTGATGGTAGTTATGTGTTTGATATCGAAACACCTGCAGGAATCCTTACTGATTTTAAGTTTGCTTTACCAGGTCGACATAATTTAATGAATGCTTTGATGGCTATCGCAATGGCAGTTAACTTCGGCACCCCAACCGATGCCATTGCAGTAGCCTTAGCTTCATTCAAAGGCGTTCGCCGCCGTTTTTCATACCAAATAAAAAACGAAAACTTGGTGTACATCGATGATTACGCACATCATCCTACTGAGATAAACGCAGTGCATCAAGCGGTTAGAGAATTGTATCCAGGTAAAAAAGTTTTGGCTATTTTTCAACCACATTTATTTAGCAGAACTAGCGATTTTGCTGATGATTTTGCGAAAAGTTTGTCTAATTTTGATGAACTTTTGTTGATGGATATTTACCCCGCTAGAGAGCTTCCAATGGAAGGAATCACATCGGAATGGTTATTGTCTAAAGTACAGAATAATAGTAAAAAATTAGTTGCAAAAGAGAATGTGATTGGAGCAATTTTGGAAAGTGACGCTTCGATAATTGTAACTATTGGAGCAGGAGATATTGGAGAGTTAGTAGAACCAATTAAAACAGCTTTGTATGAAACTATTTAATTGGACCAACACGCGGATAGTGCTAATGATCGGAGTCGTTCTTTTTCTGTTTTCGTTTACATCAAAACGAAATGGTCATCGAAAATTGACTAAATCAGAGGTTGTTTTTGTAGGAGAAAATACCTTATTTATTAAACAAGAAACGGTTAATAAATTGTTAATAGAAAATAATGGTAAGGCATCAAGCATTGAAAAAGATAAATTAGATTTGAATAAGTTGGAGAGAAACCTAGATTCAAATGATATGATTGAGAAATCAGATGTATTTGTAAGTATCGATGGTGTCTTAAAAGCAGTGGTGAAACAAAAGACTCCTGTAGCGAGAATAATCAATGGAAATAGATCCTTTTACATTGATTACAAGGGAGGTGAGATGCCATTGTCGAATAATTTCGCAGCAAGAGTACCACTTGTTTCGGGGGAAATAAATAAAAAAAACAGCGAAGATTTTGCCCAATTGTGTCGGGATATTTATGACGATGATTTTTTGAAAAAAAACATCATTGCGATTCAAATTATGCCTAATGGAGACTTAAAAATGTTCAATAGGAACTACAACTACCAAATTGAATTTGGAAAATTGTCAAATGCGTCGCAAAAATTTAAAGATTATAAAGCTTTTTTTCAAAAGGCAGTTGTAGATAGCACGTTGTACAAATATAAAAAGATAGACCTCCGGTTTACGAGTCAAGTAGTTTGCACTAAATAAATAGATAATGGAAAAAGAGAATATTGCAGTGGGTCTAGATATTGGGACAACAAAAATTGTTGCCATGATAGGCAAAAAAAATGAATACAATAAGTTGGAAATTTTGGGTGTTGGTAAATCCAAAAGTTTGGGTGTTGCTAGAGGTGTAGTTAATAACATAACACAAACCATTCAGTCTATCCAACAAGCTATTCATGAAGCTGAAAATAACTCAGGTTACAAAATAAAAGATGTTGTAGTAGGGATTGCTGGACAGCACATTCGTAGTATTCAGCACACCGATTACATCAGCAGAAACAATCCTGAAGAGGTAATCAGCGTGGCAGATATTCAGTTGTTAATTGACCAAGTTAACAAGCTCGCAATGCTTCCCGGAGAAGAGATTATCCATGTACTGCCTCAAGAGTTCAAAATCGATGGTCAGTCAGAGATTAAAGAACCAATAGGTATGTATGGTGGTCGACTAGAAGCTAGTTTTCACGTTGTAGTAGGGCAAGCAGCTTCGATTAGAAACGTGGGTAGATGCATTCAAAGTTCAGGTATTGAATTGTCAGGATTGACATTAGAGCCTCTAGCTTCGGCAGATGCTGTTTTAAGCCAAGAGGAGAAAGAAGCCGGTGTTGCTTTAATCGATATTGGTGGTGGAACTACTGATTTAGCCATTTTTAAAGATGGGATTATTCGTCATACCGCTGTAATTCCTTTTGGAGGAAATGTAATTTCGGATGATATCAAAGAAGGTTGTTCTATCATAGAAAAACAAGCAGAATTACTTAAAGTAAAATTCGGTTCGGCTTGGCCAGGAGAAAACAAGGATAATGAAATTGTTTCAATCCCAGGTTTGAGAGGAAGAGAACCAAAAGAAATATCATTAAAAAACTTGTCAAAAATCATACACGCTCGTGTTGTAGAGATTGTAGAGCAAGTGTTTACTGAAATTAAAACATACGGTCACGAAGATCCACGTAAAAAGTTAATTGCTGGAATTGTCCTTACAGGTGGAGGAGCACAATTAAAACATATCAAGCAATTAGTAGAATACATTACAGGAATGGATACTAGAATTGGGTATCCTAATGAGCATTTAGCGGGTAATTCTGATGAGGAGTTTTCTAGCCCATTGTATGCAACCGCTGTAGGTTTAGTGATGAATAGTATTGATAATAAATCACAAAGTGCAGTTCGAAAAGAGGAGTTAGCGCCGCCACCAATTCATACGCGACCAATCTTTCCTTCGGAACCCGTTGTAGAATATGCTGATGATAGGAATTATTCTTATCAGCAAGAGGGAAGTGAAAAAGCAGAAAAGAAAGAAGAATCTACCGGAGAGACAATAAGAAGATCGTTTTTTGATCGTTATGTAGATAAGATTAAGGATTTTTTAGATAATGCAGAATAGGCTTTGGCCAAAAAAATACAATAGTTAATAATTAATATCAAAAACCAAATAAAAGATGAGCAACTCAGAATTTGGAAGTATTTCATTTGATTTACCAAAAAACCAATCAAATGTAATCAAAGTAATAGGTGTAGGAGGAGGCGGAAGTAACGCAATTAATCACATGTTCAAACAAGGAATCAAAGGTGTTGATTTTATTGTTTGTAACACAGATTCACAGGCGTTACAAAATAGTTCAGTACCAAATAAAATTCAGTTAGGTGTAAACCTTACTGAAGGATTAGGTGCAGGAGCAAACCCTGATGTAGGACAACGATCTGCTATTGAAAGTATCGCTGACATTGAAAAAATGTTAGATCGCAATACTAAGATGGTTTTTATTACTGCCGGAATGGGTGGTGGTACAGGTACTGGAGCAGCTCCAGTTATTGCGCAATTAGCAAAAGAAAGAGAAATTCTTACGGTAGGTATCGTAACATTGCCTTTTTCTTTTGAAGGTAAAGTGCGTCAAGAACAAGCGCTTATCGGAATCGAAAAATTGCGTAAGCAAGTGGATTCCTTAATCGTAATCAACAACAATAAATTAAGAGAAGTATACGGAAATCTTGGTTTCAAAGCTGGGTTTTCGAAAGCTGATGAAGTTTTGGCAACAGCCTCAAGAGGTATTGCTGAAGTAATAACTCATCACTATACTCAAAATATCGATTTACGTGATGCCAAAACTGTTTTAGCGAATAGTGGAACGGCTATCATGGGATCTTCTGTTTCTTCAGGAGAAAATAGAGCTAAGGAAGCAATCGTTTCGGCTTTAGATTCTCCTTTACTAAATGATAACAAAATTACAGGTGCTAAGAACGTATTGTTGCTCATCGTTTCTGGCTCTAATGAAATCACTTTAGATGAAATAGGAGAGATAAATGACCACATCCAAACTGAAGCTGGTTTCAATGCAAACATCATTATGGGTGTTGGTGAGGACGAGACTCTTGGTGATGCTATTGCAGTAACTATTATTGCAA
Source organism: Flavobacterium sp. (assembly GCF_029242675.1). GTDB lineage: Bacteria > Bacteroidota > Bacteroidia > Flavobacteriales > Flavobacteriaceae > Flavobacterium. The sequence continues at coordinate 5,289 of NZ_JAQWTM010000191.1, read as the reverse complement.
CTGGTTTTGATATTGAACAACAAAACGGAATCGTAAACACGGAACCAAAAAAAATAATCCATACATTAGAGGATGAACAAAGAAGTGTTCATAACCTATCAAATACTGCAGTTCCAGCTTTTGACTTGAATGCAGATAGTGCGGCTTCTAATGTAAATGACAGAGTGGTTTTTGACTTAGTTGAAGAGGAAGAAGACGAGAGATTCGTTCCCACAGTACAACAAACAGTTGTTCCAGTTGCGGGAAACGAGGACTTGATGGCAATGTCTGAATTTATTAAAAATCTAGATGTAACCTTTGAAATCGTTTCTCCATTAAAAGATATTGATTTTACTTTTACTTCACCAAGAGCTACCGAAACGAAACAAGTGGAGCAGCCTAAAGCTGTTGAAAAAGAAGAACAAACTACTTTTTCTTTTGATTTGCCACTTTTTAAGTCAGAGCCAGTTGTTGAAGTACCAGCTGAAAAAGAAGAGAAAATTTTGTTTGAATTAACAAATGAAACTCGTGAAATTAAAGTAAATCAACCGGTACAGTTTGTTCCTGTAACGGAGCTTTCGGATAACGGAATTATCAAATATTCTCTTGAAGAATACATGGAAGTTGAAAATGATTTTATTGCCTCAAAACCAGCTGCAAAAGTAGAGGAAGTGATTCCTGAGGAAATGAACATCACAATGAAACAAGTAGATACTACGCAACAAGCGCCATCGAAGTTTGAAGAAATTTCTCCAATGGAAATGACAATCGAAGAAACATTGCGTTTAAGAGCTGATGAAAGAAGAAAGAAACTAAAAGAATTCAATTATAAGTTTCACAATAATGTATCTAAAATTGATGAATACGAAAGAGAGCCAGCTTATAAGCGTTTAGGAATAGATATTTCTAATAATCAAGCTAACAATACCAACTCTAGAATATCAGTAGGTACGGACAGTAATAATGATTTACAATTGCGTTCTAATAATTCTTATTTGCACGATAATGTAGATTAACTTTGAAATTAACAAAGGATATAACCCGAAAATTACATTTAATTTTCGGGTTATTTTTTTTATATTCGCACCACGGTTTACGAGAAAAAGGAGATGGGCCAATTTCCTGCTGTACGTTACAAGATTTTTTCGAAAAACGGTTATTTCTAAGGATTTTAAAGAGCTTCCGTTGGTCGCTTTTCAAATCCAAGAAATAAATCCGTTTTCTCTTAAAATGCTTTTCACTACCATCAGGGGCAACAAACCCGTACTCTCAACCCCACTAATTAAATAAATAGATATGAGTTTAGCAACAAACATCATGGATGAGCTTAAAGCTGCCATGAGAGCAAAAGATACAGTAGCATTAGAAGCATTACGAGCGATAAAATCAGAATTGCTTTTAGCACAAACGGCTAACGGTTCAAAAGAGGAAATCTCAGAGGACGAAGAGGTAAAATTATTACAGAGATTGGTAAAAACCCGTAAGGAAAGTGCTAGAATCTTTACGGAGCAAAATCGTTTGGATTTAGCTGAACCCGAATTGGCTCAAATTGCTGTAATCGAGAAGTTTTTGCCAGCACAATTAAGTGAGGCAGAAGTAGAAGCTGTAATTGCAAAAATTATTGCTGAAACAGGAGCATCTGGAATTGCATCGATGGGAAAAGTAATGGGATTAGCCTCTGCTCAATTAGGAGGAACGGCAGAAGGAAAAGTAATTTCTACTATCGTTAAAAAATTATTAGTATAAATAAGTAGCATTTGTTTATCGGTTTTAAATTATACCATTTAAAACCGATGTAACGAGCTGTATCATTAATAAGGCTGAGTAGTTCAACTGGATAGAATATCAGATTTCGACTCTGAGGGTTGCAGGTTCGAACCCTGTCTCGGCCACCAAAAGCAAGCTTTTTAGCTTGCTTTTTTTATACTATCTTTTCAATTAATTTGAATTGGGTAAGCAGTTTTGTAGCTTCGTTTATCTAATTCTTTTCTGTTAACTATAATGAGCGTCTTTCAATTTTTTGTTTTTACTATTTTAGCAGCATTGCTCGTTATCTATATAATGGGTTTGATAGTCGAACCCTTGTATGTGCTAATTTTCAATAAACCATTTTACATTCATTGGTATCCCATCCCAAAAAGGTTAAGCTCAAGTCAGATGAAAGTTTTAAGTCAAGAATTCACCTTTTACTCAAAGCTGCCCGAGAAATACCAAGTGTATTTTGAGCATCGAGTAGCTTCTTTTCTGAGGCATTACAAAATAATTGGAATGGATGGTTTTGAACTCTCGGATCGATCTCGCGTGCTGATCGCAGCGACTTATGTGATGTTGACCTTTGGTATGCGGCGCTATTTAATTACCATCTTTAAAAATATAATCGTTTATCCTGAGGCTTATTTATCACGCATCACAGGTGAAATGCACAAAGGAGAATTTAATCCTGGATTGAAAATTATCGTGTTCTCTTGGGCCGATTTTGAAGAAGGATTTCAGTTTACAAATGATAATCTAAATTTGGGTCTACACGAATTTTCTCATGCTTTGTATTTTCATGGCTTAAAAGGTAGAGACCATTCTAGCGCAATTTTCAGTGACGAATACAGTAAACTTCAAGAATATTCGGTTAAGCCTGAAGTTGTTCAAAAATTAACCGAATCTGATTATTTTAGAATTTACGCTTATACTAATCACGCTGAATTTTTTGCTGTAGTATTGGAGCATTTTTTTGAAACTCCGCATAGTTTTAAAAGGGAATTCCCGGACTTATATACTATCGTTAAAAAAATGATTAATCATAAAGATCATTAGCAAATAATTCCTGATGAACTAGTAAATGGTTAGATAATGCCGTAAAAGTAAAAAGTCCTGAATTTTCAGGACTTTTTACTTTTGGGTATCGATTAAATTGTAGTCAGTTTTTTTAGGTCGGCTACAGTTGCGATTGGATCAGCCGCGCCAAAAACGTAGCTTCCAGCAACCAAAACATCCGCTCCTGCTTCTGCTAGTTGTTTGGCATTTTTATTTGTTACACCACCGTCAATTTCGATCAGCGTTGTAGCGCCTTTTCTTTCGATCAAGGCTTTCAGTTTTCGTACTTTATCGTAGGTGTTTTCAATGAATGATTGCCCACCAAATCCAGGGTTGACACTCATGAGGCAAACTAAATCAATGTCATTAATTACGTCTTCGAGTAAATGTACATTGGTGTGCGGGTTCAACGCAACTCCGGCCTTCATACCGTCTGCTTTAATGGCTTGTAAGGTTCTGTGTAAATGTGTACAAGCTTCGTAGTGCACGCTAAGAATATTGGCGCCTAAGGCTGCAAAAGTTTTGATGTAACGATCAGGGTCAATAATCATTAAGTGAACGTCTATCGTTTTAGTTGCATGCTTGTTGATAGCGTCTAATACAGGCATTCCGTATGAAATGTTTGGAACAAAAACACCGTCCATGATGTCGATATGAAACCAATCAGCTTCGCTTGCATTAATCATTTCGATATCACGTTGCAGGTTCCCAAAATCGGCAGCAAGTACGGATGGAGCAATAAGAGTATTTTTCATATTGTAGTTGTTTGATCTGAATTTGAGTCAGATTCTTTAGTAGTTGTTTGTGCAAAAATAGTTTTTTTGAAGCAACGGAGAAAGTTTTTTGTGTAGACAGTTCGCTATTTGTATTCTTATTTGCGTAAGGGATAGAGGCGGCATCCTCGTAGCGCAGCGCAGAGATACAGCTGAAAGCCCGACCCGAAGTTGCGAGGAGGAACGACGAAGCAATAACGGAGGGTTACGCCCTGTTGGTGATTAGTGAAAAGTGATTAGTAATTAGTAAAAAGTGAAAAGAATTAAGATTAAAAAGTAAAACTCCGGTAATCAGCCGGAGTTTCAATCATCAATCAAAAAACGAACAGTTAATCAGACTGTTGTTTGCTGTACGCCAAAAGTCAAATATCCTAGTAGCTTGCGGCTTTAAGATATTTGACTCGTTGACTTTAGGTTTATTAACCTAAATATGTTTTTAATATTTTACTTCTAGAAGTATGTTTCAATCTGCGAATTGCTTTTTCCTTGATTTGACGTACACGCTCACGAGTTAGGTCAAACGTTTCACCAATTTCTTCTAAAGTCATTGGGTGTTGATCACCAAGACCAAAGTACAAACGAACTACATCAGCCTCACGAGGCGTTAATGTTTCTAATGAACGCTCAATTTCAGTACGCAAAGATTCGTGGATTAATTCTCTGTCTGGATTTGGAGACTCACCTGAACGTAAAACGTCATAAAGGTTTGAATCTTCTCCTTCAACAAGAGGCGCATCCATTGATAAGTGACGACCAGAGTTTTTCATAGACTCTTTCACATCATTTACCGTCATGTCTAGTTCTTTTGCAATTTCTTCAGCAGATGGTGGACGCTCGTTAGATTGCTCTAATAACGCATACATTTTGTTGATTTTATTGATAGAACCAATTTTGTTTAATGGCAAACGTACAATACGAGATTGTTCAGCAAGTGCTTGCAAAATCGATTGACGGATCCACCATACAGCATACGAAATGAATTTGAAACCACGAGTTTCATCAAAACGCTGTGCTGCCTTTATAAGTCCAAGGTTACCTTCATTAATTAAATCGGGAAGCGTTAATCCTTGATTTTGATATTGTTTTGCAACCGAAACCACAAAACGTAAATTTGCTTTTGTTAATTTCTCTAAGGCTCTTTGATCTCCAGCCTTAATCTTTTGTGCTAATTCTACTTCTTCATCGGCCGTAATAAGGTCAACTTTACCTATTTCTTGTAAATATTTATCTAATGATGCAGTTTCACGATTCGTTACCTGCTTGGTAATTTTTAGTTGTCTCATGTGTTTGTCTCCTCTACTTTTAAGTGTACATATGGTTATACGTAGGAATCAGAATAAAAGTTACAAAAGTTTATAAAATAATTTATTTTCTTGCTGGGCGAAGTCAAAGTAGGGCATTGCCTTCGGCCCGGGCTGTACGCTGTATCTTTGATTTCATTTCATTTCATCAAAGGATGCCGCTTCCATCCCTAATGCAAATACAATTAGGTTGCTGTTGTTTAGTCAGAATGACAAATAGTGGAAGGTTCTATGTGTTGTTTAAACTGAGTAATATTAAGTGTAAGGAGAAGGTGTAATTTATAAACTTTTGAAAAGTTGTTTTTTCTAAGGATGCTAGTCTAATTGAAAACTAAGTCAGCTCAATTTTGTCATTCCGACAGAGGAGGAATCTCCAAAAGTTGCTCAGTTTTGTTTAGATTCTTCCTTCGTCAGAATGACAAATAGCA
>NZ_JAQWTM010000172.1 GCF_029242675.1 Flavobacterium sp. | reverse complement strand
TTTTCAATTTTTAAAAAGAACCGCGATACTTGTTCTGTATTGCGGATGCAAATTTAGCACCTTTTTTGAATTAAACAAGCCTTTTTTAGAAAAAAAATCAATAAAAAAGCTAACGTTTTGATAACCTAAACTTTAAAAATTAAAAAAAAATTACTTTCGAGTCAACATTCTCTTAATTTCGTTCAATTTCATCAAGGCTTCCATTGGTGTAATTGTATTAATATCTAAATTTAGTATTTCCTCCTTGATTTCTTCCAGTAAGGGATCGTCTAAGTTAAAGAAACTCATTTGCATCTCTTCTTTCTCGGATTTAATTCCGTTTAAAGCTTCGCCTGAATGATCTTTCTCTAATTTTTTCAAAAGCTTTTGCGCTTTCAAAATTACAATTTGCGGCATTCCCGCCATTTTAGCAACATGAATTCCAAAACTGTGAGCACTTCCTCCCTTTACTAGTTTTCGAACAAAAAGCACCGTGTCTTTTAATTCCTTAACTGCTACATTATAATTCTGAATTCGAGGCAATAGCTCACTCATTTCATTTAACTCATGGTAATGTGTAGCAAATAAGGTTTTAGGCTTTGAAGGATGCTCATGCAAAAACTCGGCAATAGCCCATGCAATCGAGATTCCATCGTAGGTGCTTGTTCCACGTCCAATTTCATCTAGCAGCACTAAACTGCGATCAGAAATATTATTCAAGATGGAAGCTGTTTCATTCATCTCGACCATAAAAGTAGATTCTCCCATCGAAATATTATCACTAGCTCCTACTCTAGTAAAAATTTTATCTACAACTCCCATACGTACATTTTCAGCAGGGACAAAACTTCCCATTTGCGCTAGCAATACGATTAAAGCCGTTTGACGCAAAATAGCGGACTTACCCGACATGTTAGGCCCCGTAATCATGATCAGCTGTTGGCTTTCTCTATCTAAAAAAACATCATTGGCAATATAAGGAATGCCAACAGGAAGCTGCTTTTCGATAACAGGATGTCTACCATTTTTTATCTCCAAATCAAATGATTCATCGAGCTCAGGGCAAACGTATTTATTTTCTAAAGCTAATTGGGTAAAGGAACACAAACAATCTAGTTGCGCCACTAAATTTGCGTTCAGTTGCACTGGTTTGATATACGTTGCTATCCAATGTACCAATTGCTCAAATAAGTCCGATTCAATTTTGTGAATTTTTTCTTCGGCACCTAAAATCTTAGCCTCGTATTCTTTCAACTCTTCGGTAATGTATCGCTCGGCGTTGACTAACGTCTGCTTTCTTATCCACTCCGCAGGAACCTTATCTTTATGGGTATTTCGTACTTCGATATAGTATCCAAAAACATTATTAAAAGAGATCTTTAATGAAGTAATCCCCGTGCGTTCCGACTCTCTAGCCTCAATACCTTCTAAAAATTCTTTTCCTGAAGTAGAAATAGCTCGCAACTCGTCTAGCTCAGCATTTACGCCTTTGGCAATCGCGTTCCCTTTTGCAACAGCGACAGGCGCATCTTGATTTAAGGTTATTTTTATTTTTTCACGCAGCAAGTCACAACTGTGCAAGCTATCACCAATTATCTTAACGGCTTCCTGCTTACTTTCTAGCGCTAAAGTTTTGATGGGTATAATCGCGTCCAAGGATTCTTTTAAGTAAACCACTTCGCGTGGCGATACCTTTCCGGCAGCAATCTTAGAAATTAAGCGTTCTAAGTCCGATATTTGTTTAATTTGATTTTGCATCTTATGCAAAACCTCTTGGTTTTCTTTCAAATAGGTCACCACTTGATGGCGATTTCTAATTTTGGTTGCATCTTTTAAAGGAAGCGCTAACCACCTTTTTAGTAAACGACCACCCATTGGCGAAAGCGTTTTATCAATTACATCTAATAAAGTAACTGCGTTAGGGTTGTAACTGTGATACAATTCGAGATTACGAATGGTGAAGCGATCCATCCACACATACGCATCCTCAGCAATACGGTGGATTGCCGTAATATGCTGTACTTTATTGTGTTGCGTTTCGGATAAATAATATAAAATTGCTCCTGAAGCGATCACCCCTTCCTTTAACTCCTCAATACCAAACCCTTTTAATGAAATGGTTTGAAAATGTTTCGTCAAGGTCTCAAAGGCGTAATCTTCCTTATAAATCCAATCTTCTAAGTAAAAGCAATGAAAATCATCACCAAACGTTTCTCGGAACGTATTTTTATTGTTTTTTTGGATTAAAACCTCAGAGGGATTGAAATTCTGCAATAACTTATCAATGTATTCTGCGTTTCCTTGTGCGGTTAGGAATTCACCAGTAGACACATCTAAAAATGAAACCCCTATGCTTTTATTTGAAAAATAAATCGAAGCTAAGAAATTATTTGTTTTAGACTGCAACACTTCATCGTTCATCGAAACACCTGGCGTTACGAGTTCAGTTACACCTCGTTTGACAATAGTTTTTGTCATTTTAGGATCTTCCAGCTGATCGCAAATGGCCACTCGAAGACCTGCCTTCACTAATTTAGGTAAATAAGTATTTATCGAATGGTGTGGAAAACCAGCCAAAGCGGTTTCGGTTTCTGAGCCAGCTCCTCGCTTGGTCAATGTTATTCCTAAAATTTTTGAAGCTCGAACTGCATCTTCGCCAAATGTCTCATAAAAATCTCCCACGCGAAACAATAAACAAGCATCAGGATACTTCCTTTTGATTTCATTGTACTGCTTCATTAATGGAGTTTCTTTAACCGTTTTATCTTTAGATGCCAACTTATTTCGTATTTTAATTAATGAGAAAATAGAGCAGCGAATTTAAATATTTTAAGGCGAATAACGCCTAAATCAAAAATTAAAAGCATTTTTAAGGAAAATTTAAGTCATTGGCACGATTTTTTCTTTAAATTTGTTCTAATAATTATAAAGTTGTATTAAAATGAAAAAAATATTTTTACTTGCCTTAGTTGCCGTTTTAGGAATCAATTCTTCTAACGCTCAAGAAACTGCTAAAAAGATCAAAGCAACAGCTGCAAAAACGGTTAAAGTTAATGGTGCAGGAATGGTTTTCGCTTCGGAAACAATCGATTACGGAACAATTGCTCACAATTCAAATGGGAAACGTGAATTTGTTTTCACTAACAATGGAACTAAACCATTAATTATTACTAATACACAAGGATCTTGTGGATGTACTGTTCCAACTTCTCCAAAAGAGCCAATCGCTCCTGGAGCAAAAGGTGTAATTGGTGTACAATATGCTACTGATAGAGTGGGTCCATTTACAAAAACAGTTACTGTAACTTCAAATGCTGAAGGACAAGCAACTAAAATCCTAACAATAAAAGGAGTAGTTTTAGATGACAATGCTTCAAAAAGCTAGATTTCAAATTAAGACGTAATAAAAAGCTCCCGCCAAAGCGGGGGCTTTTTTTATTAAAAAAAACAATACCTCTTTTAGAATGAGAAAACTGGAAAACAACGAGCTAGAACGTAAATCAATTGAAGATTTTAAAACTTCTGATAAAACACCCATTATATTAGTTCTTGATGATATTCGAAGTTTACACAATATTGGCTCTGTTTTTCGAACGGCAGATGCTTTTTTAATAGAAAAGATTTACCTGTGCGGCATAACCGCTACTCCACCTAATAAGGAAATTCACAAAACAGCCTTAGGCGCAACCGAAACAGTTACCTGGGAACACCAAGAAAATGTACTTGAAGTACTTGAAAACTTAAAAAAGGAAAATATTGTTACCTTAGCTATTGAACAAGTGGAAAGTGCAGTTTTTTTGCAAGACTTTACGGTTACTAAAAACACAAAATACGCCTTAGTCTTTGGTAATGAAGTTCATGGAGTATCTCAGGATGCGGTAGCTTTGTGTGATGGGTGCATCGAAATCCCGCAATTAGGAACTAAGCATTCTCTAAACATATCAGTTAGCGCGGGAATCGTGGTGTGGGATTTGTTTGCTAAGATGCAATATCCTAATTAATTGTTTTACTATTTACCTTTTTGTATCTTCCACCATGAAAAAGTTTGGCCTTCTATTTTTCTTCGCACTACTGTCCTTGACTTATTCAAGTACAGGATTTGCTTCTAACACTGAAAAAACGAAACCTAAACTTAAAAAGATTAAAAAAAGCACAATTGCTGCAATTATTCCACCTACCATAACGGTGACCGGAAACCAAATATATTGTCCCGGTATTCAACAAAAAATTGTAGAGACCGTCATTATAACTAATGACCCCTTAGAACCAACAACCAAATCGGTTACAATACAAATAGCATCAGGATATGTGATTGCGCAAGACCTACTGAGTTTAATTGGGTCTCATCCGAACATTACTAGTAGTTGGTCTTCATTAGAAGGAAAACTTACACTTTCTAACCCAACTGGCATTCCTTATTCTGATTTTGAAGCAGCCATAAAAGATGTAGTGTACTCTAGTTCGTCACTTTCACCAACTGGCAATAGGGCTTTTTCAATAAATTTAGGATTAGGAAACGTTAGTTATTTACCTAGTAATGGGCATTTTTATGAATACGTACCAGCACTTGGAATTTCATGGATAGATGCTCGTAATGCTGCTAGTGCTCGAAACTACTACGGTTTACAAGGGTATCTTGCCACTTTAACTGCAGCAGATGAAGCACAGCTCGCTGGTACACAAGCGCCTGGAGCAGGATGGATTGGCGGTAGCGATAGTGAAATTGAAGGTACGTGGAAATGGGTTACTGGACCGGAAGGCCTTGCTAATGGTGGAACCGGAATTACTTTTTGGATAGGACAAGCAAACGGTACTACTACTGCATCATTTAACTTTGCTTTTTGGAACAATGGTGAACCAAATCAATCCAATGGCACTAACGAAGATTATGCTCATATTACGGCCCCTGGAGTTGGAATTCCTGGCTCCTGGAATGATTTAATTTTAACTGGAGATCCTAGCGGAAACTACCAACCCAAGGGATACATCGTCGAGTACGGCGGATTACCAGGTGAAGCACCTCTTCAAACATCAGCGAGTACAAAAATGACGATGATTAACATTGTTGGAAGTACCGGAAGCAGTAGATGTGGGCCAGCAAGCAGCACACTGCAAGCTGTTGCAAATGGTGGTACGGTTCAATGGTACGATAGTCCTACCAATGGTACTTTATTTGCAACTGGTACATCATTTACAACACCCATACTAAATACAACAACTACTTTTTACGCAGCTACCAACGCGAATGGCTGTACAACTGGAGCTAGAACTCCTGTAATCGCGACTATTTCTCCGATACCCACAATTACCGCCACTGTTCCTGCTCAAAGATGTGATTCAGGTTCCATTCAATTATCCGCAACTGCTTCAGCTGGAACGATAAATTGGTATGCTGCTTCAACTGGTGGTACGCCACTTGCCTCGGGAAATACGTTCACAACACCTACCCTTTCCAACAGCACTACTTATTATATTGACGCAACTAATAATGGCTGTGTCAGCAGCAGTAGAACTGCCATAACGGCAACAGTAACAGCAACACCTACTATCACCACGACAACACCTGCTACTAAATGTGGTAGCGGTAGTGTAACACTGCAAGCAACTGCTTCGGTTGGAACTGTTTCCTGGTATAGTAGTCCAACAGGAGGAACGGCACTTGCTAATGGTACTTCCTTTACAACACCTACACTAACATCAACTACAACCTACTATGCAGAAGGTAACAATGCAAACTGTACTACAGCAACACGAACTGCGGTTTCCGCTACTATAATTCCAACGCCACTAATTACAACTACCACTCCTGCAGCACAATGTCAAGCAGGACCCGTAACACTTATGGCTACGGCTTCTGTAGGTACGATCAATTGGTATACAACTGCAACTGGAGGAACAGCAATAGCTACTGGTAATACGTTTACTACTCCTAGCTTGTCAAGTACAACCACTTACTATGTGGATGCAACGGCAAATAATTGTACCACATTGGCCCGAACAGCTGTAACCGCTACCATTGACTCGATTCCAACTATTGTAAGCACAAGTCCCTCTTCAAGTTGTGGTCCTGGAACTGCAACAATCACTGCAACGAGTTCAGTAGGAATAATTAATTGGTATGATGCACCCAATAACGGTAGGCTATTAGCTACTGGAAATAGTTTTACAAGTCCGTTTTTAAATCAAACCACAACTTACTACGCCGAAGCTGTCAATAACAGTTGCACGAGTGCCAGCCGAACCGTAGTCGAGGTCCGTATCTTTCCTCTTCCTCCAACTACAAGTGAAGAAGTTGTAAAATGCCAACAAGATAATTCGTTACTATTGGACGCTGGACTACCTAATTTGTCTTATTTATGGTCGACTGGCGAAACCACCCAAAAAATTACAGTTAGTGCAATAGGAACGTACACGGTAACAATCACCAATAGTGATAATTGTACTAGTGAAAAAACTATTGTGGTGACAGAACACGAGGTTCCTGTAATAAGTTCCATCGATGTCAATGATTCTACCGTAACAATTAACTTAAGTCAAAGTCAGGATTACTATGAATTTTCTATAAACGGAATTGATTACCAAAAAGCCAATATATTTTATAATGTCCCTGGCGGAACCCAAACTGCTTATGTACGAGAAGTAAACCTTTGTAGTAGTGCCAGCGAAACCTTCATTGCTATAGTGGTTCCTAAATATTTCACACCTAACAACGATACTTATAATGATTATTGGCAAGTCGATGGACTACTCGAATTTCCTACTGCCAAGGTTAGTATATATAATCGATACGGAAAATTAATAGGCATTCTTACTCCAAAAAATCCAAAATGGAATGGTACTTTTAACGGAAGCCCATTACCCGCAGACGATTACTGGTATGTTTTAAAAATTGACGATTCAGGATTGGAAAAAAAAGGACATTTTTCCTTGAAGAGATAATGGGGACTAGTGCAACTTCTTTTTAATTTCACCTAAGATAAAAAGATAGTCTTCTTGATTTTTTACAAAATCTTTATCAGAAACATCAATAATAAGTACATTCAAATCCGATTGTGACTTGATATAGTCCAAATAGCCGCTATTAATTTTTTCTAGATAACTAGCCGAAATATCTTGTTCGTAACTACGTCCTCTCTTTTTAATATTTTGGAGCAAGCGCTCTGAATTTTGATATAAATAAACATACAAGTCAGGCTTGGGCATTTCTTTATAAATAATATCAAACAAATTGCGGTACAAACGATATTCATCTTCTGCCAAAGTAATTTTAGCAAAAATTAGTGATTTAAAAATATGATAATCGGCAACTAAAAAATCTTTAAACAAGTCAAATTGTGCTAAATCATCGGACAGTTGTTGATACCGATCAGCAAGGAAAGACATTTCTAATGGAAAGGCATACCTATTTTGATCCTTATAAAACTTAGGTAAAAAAGGATTGTCAGCAAAGCGTTCTAATACCGTTTTAGCATTAAAATCCTCTGCTATTTTAGTAACTAAAGTTGTTTTCCCTGCTCCAATATTCCCTTCAAAAGCAACGTAATTAAATTGGTCGAATGAAATACTACTTAGTGGATTGTTCACTTTTGTAACCACAGTACAAGTACTTGAGTCAGTGGTGGATTCTAGCAATTCTGCAACCGTCTTATGTAAAACGGGATGTTTCCACTGAATCCCTAAATCAAGAAAAGGCATTAAAACAAATTTCCTGTTTTGCAGTAAAGGATGCGGCGCTTGCAATTTATCTGTATTTATGATTTCCTCATCAAATGCGATTAGGTCAATATCAATAATTCGAGCTTGGTACCCAGCTTGATTATTTCTAATTCTCCCTAGTTTTTTTTCAATTTTTAACGCTAAATTTAAGACTTTTTGAGCGGTATGAAAGCTATGTAAAACCAAGGCGCAATTATAAAAAGCGGCACTTTCGAAACCCCAAGATGGTGTTTCATAGATTTTTGACACCTGTATAACAGTACCTATTTCCTTATGTATTAAAGCAATACACACCTCGATAGTTTCAAGTTTATTTCCTTGATTACTACCCAACGATAAAACGACCTGATGTTGTGATTTCATATTAAGCACAAATTAACTAAAACAATTTTATAATAAGCAATATATTTGCACAAACTGTTGGCACAAAGGGGTGCTTAATAAAACAAAAGAACTGTAACAATTAGTACATAATTGCTACCTATCAAAAAAATAAGATTTATGAAGTTTTTAGGAAATGTATTGGCGACCATCATTGGTCTATTTGTTTTTTTTATGCTATTCTTCTTTGGAATACTCTTTATAGGGGCAGTTTTTGGTGGTGATTCTGAAAAAATAGCCGTCAAAAGCAATTCAGTTATCGAATTAAACTTAGAAAATATTCAATACGACTATGCCGGAAAATATAAAGATCCATGGGTTACTATTTTTTCTGAAGGCGAAAATATT
>NZ_JAQWTM010000170.1 GCF_029242675.1 Flavobacterium sp. | reverse complement strand
TAACAACTAATAAATTGTTAAAATAACCAATTTTAGGTACGACTGCATTTGATACCACTTAAAAATTCTATTTTTGTTACAAATATGAAAAACATGAAAAGAGTTATAGGCTTATTATGTATTGCCTTCGCAATTAACAGTTGTGATGATGGTAACTTAATACAAGAAGATATTAGTTTTGAAAATGTTACAGCTACGCAAAGTTGTACTAATGGCATAATTTACAAACTAAAAGACCAAGAAGCATTGCTACTGGACATCCCTTCGAGCAGCTTTGTTAATGAAACTTCAGCAGCTGGAAGTCCTACAGTGGTTAATATAAGTACATCAAACAGAGTAATCTATCGCTTTTATAACGGCGCAGTTACTTCAAGCACTATATGCGAAACTATTCCTCCGGCGTCTCCTATTGTAACAGATCAATGGACAGCAACCAAAGGCCAAGTTGTAATAACAACCAGCGCAACCAAAGTAACCAATGCAACAACTAACAGTACCCGAATCACTGGTTACAATCATAATATCGTTTTGAAAAATGTAACTTTTGAAAAAAGCAATGGAAACCAAGTGTACGAAACATTCCCGTTTGGAGATTACCAAACTACCGCTACAACCTTGCCTTTTTTATTCGATCAAACTTTAGATAAATGCAGTACATCTAATCAAGTTTACAACTTTACAAGCAGTGAAGCAATGCAACTTAATATCGATCCTAGCTTGATTGCAAATGCAGTTACTCCCTTAAATACACCCAGAACCGGGCTAATATCAACTACCACTAATAGCTTAACTTATCGTTTATTTACCGGTGGAGTTTTGACCAATAGCTACTTTTGTAACACCGTTACTCCAACGAGTCCAACAGTGAGTCAAGAGTGGAATGCAGTTGCCGGAGTAACTGGCGCAAGTGGTATTATTGAGGTCACAACAACTACTAGTGGACCTACTACTTTTAAGCATACAATTGTATTAAAAAAGGTAACTTTCAAGAAGGGAAATAATGACTTTTTATTAGGAGATAATTATGTTTTTGGTGACCTATTAACCACCAATTAAACGGCAAAAAAAACACCTCTAAAACATCAAAAAAAAGCGCTCATTTGTACCAACAAATGAGCGCTTTTTTAATGACTAAAACGTCTAGTTATCGACTACTTTGTTTGATAAAAACCTCGGTAGCACCTTGTCCATATTTTTGATAATTGGCCTCTTTAAAATCAATATTATCGTACCTACCTAGCAAGAAATCAAGCTCGGCTTTCAAGACACCTTCGCCAACTCCATGAATAAAAACAATCTTAGGGATCCTGTTTTTTATCGCAAATTCAATATGCCGTTTTGCAGTTTCGGATTGTAAAGTCAGAATATCATAATTTGACATTCCGCGTTTATTAGGAACTAATTTTTCGATGTGTAAATCGAATTCAGGCACCGAAACTTCGTGCTTATCTTTACGTTCTTTTACAAAACTACGTGGTTTTGGAATCTCTTTTTCCTTTTTTATTTCATCTATATTAATTCTTCTAATAGAATCCATTAAGTTACTGGAATCGTTTATTTTAAGTAACTCGTTGACAAAAAATGTCATCACAAATCCGTCCTCTGTTTCAATGGTTACTTCCTCTCCTTTGGTAGCAATTACGATTCCGTTTACCGCCTCATCTAGTACTGAAACTTTATCTCCTTTATTGATCATCTTCTTCTTCTTTTTCTTGGTTCTTACTTGGTGTTTTGGCACTCAGTTGCATCATTCCGTACATAAAAAAAACAATAGCAACTACCGTTACATAGACATTTTTATCGGGACTCACCTGCTCATAAAAAGCAACAATGATCGCAACAAGCATTATTAAAATTACAATTTTCTTCATTTCTATTTGTATCAGATTCCAAAAGTAACAAATTTAAAATTGGCTTCGTTTTTAATCAAAAAAGGTTTGTAAATATTTTGTAATTTTAGACCAAAATAAATAGCTTGAATTTAGAAAAATACATGTTGCCTTGCTTAAGCAAAACGCTCTTTGGAATGGAGTGTTTGGGTTGTGGTTTTCAGCGGTCACTCCTACTCCTTTTAGAAGGAGATTTTGAACGTTCTTTTCAAATGTATCCCGCCATTTTTACCTCCTTATTTTTCCTTCTTTCCATCCCTTTTCATTTCCTTTTTAAACGTATTTTTTCTCTAAAATTAGTTTTGATTTTAGGGATGATCAATGTTGTTTTCATGATTGCGGGATACATTTTTAAGCATCATTAGCACTCCTCAAAAAAATGTTTTCAACTAGGATATGAGGTTCCGGTATTTTCAAAAGTGCAGTGCATCGGGATCAATAAAATTCCGTTTGGCATCATTATCGAAAATCTCAAACCTAATATAATTACCAAGAAACTTCGTAAGTCTTAAAAAACGAAAAATCATTATGCGTCCAACAATTACCCTTTCATAGAAAAGCGCCTAAAATCAGAATCGACAATTGAATCAATATTAAAAAGAGTTCGGTATCTTTGTTTCACTCTGTAATAAAAAAAAAGAAGCATCTGCCATTCCTGCCACCACTAAATTAAATAGCGGGCTCTATGACCGATGGAATACTTATTGTTTGAATAAAAAGAGTACCATTTTCAATTTCTACTAACATTTCAACCCCATAATCATGACAAAAGATCTGATTATTAAAAATATTGGTTTATTAAAAAGCCACTCGACAATTAATTACAGTATCAAAACAAAGACAGAAGTTTTTACCGAGAAATTATTCTACACTTTATTCGATAGTAATGCCCCTTTACAACAGAGTATTGACGAATTAGAAAAACAATTCAAAGAAATATCGGCAATTGCCTGTAAAAAACCACACGCCTTGTGCGATTCCTATTGGGATAGTTTTCTTGAAAAACTCCCCTCAGTTCTTGAAAAGCTCAATCAAGATGCAACTTATATTCTTAAGAACGATCCTGCTTCCAACAGCATCGAAGAAGTTTATTTGGCCTACCCTGGATTTTATGCTATTGCAATATATAGATTAAGTCATGAGTTGTACAAGCTAGACTTGCTGCTATTTTCTAGGCTAATGAGTGAGTATGCGCATCGTATCACAGGAACGGATATCCATGCAGGTGCCCAAATTGCATCGCCATTTTTCATTGATCATGCCACCGGAATCGTAATTGGCGAGACCGCTGTGATTGCTAAAAATGTCAAAATCTACCAAGGAGTTACGCTTGGAGCACTTAGTGTAAGCAAGGATATGAAGGATGAAAAAAGACATCCAACCGTAGAAGAAGACGTATGTATTTATGCAAATGCAACCATTCTTGGCGGAACTACCGTTATTGGTCGCAAAAGCATCATTGGAGGAAATGCCTGGGTAACAAAATCCATTCCAGCCAAATCAATGGTTTTAAACACCACAACAACAGAAGTAAAAATTAAAGAGATCAAATAATATGAAACCTCAAAATATTTTAAACCTAATAGGTAACACCCCATTAGTAGAATCAGTAAACCTGGTTAAAAATAAAAATGTAAAATTACTATTAAAACTCGAAGGCAATAATCCTGGAGGTAGCGTTAAAGACCGAGCAGCTTACAATATGATTGCTTCTGCTTTAGAACGTGGCGATATCAAAAAAGGCGATAAATTAATCGAAGCCACCAGCGGAAACACCGGAATTGCTTTAGCGATGATTGCGCAGTTAATGAACATCGAAATTGAATTGATCCTGCCTGAAGATTCTACTAAAGAACGAACACAAACAATGAGAGCATATGGCGCCACTGTGATCCTTACACCAGCAAAAGAAGGAATTTTAGGCTCAAGGGATTATGCTGATAAAAAAGTGGCTGAGGGAGGCTATATAATGCTAAACCAGTTTGCCAATGATGACAATTGGAAAGCACACTACAAAACAACTGGTCCCGAAATATGGAATGACACGGAAGGAACCGTAACGCATTTTGTTGCAGCCATGGGAACAACAGGAACAATCATGGGAACGTCTACTTATTTGAAAGAGAAAAACCCAAATATCCAAATCGTAGGTGCGCAACCTAGTGACGGGTCTCAAATTCCTGGAATTAGAAAATGGCCACAAGAATATTTACCTAGAATTTTTGATTCCTCAAAAGTAGATCGCGTTGTCGAAGTAAGTGAAGCTGAGGCTCGCGCCATGACAAAACGTTTGGCACTTGAAGAAGGTGTTTTTGCAGGTATGAGTAGCGGCGGCTCTGTAGCTACAGCAGTAAAAATTGCAGAAGAAATGGAATCAGGCGTAATCGTAGCTATTATTTGCGATCGCGGAGACCGTTATTTATCCTCTGATTTATTTGACTAAATGATAACAATTGTTAGAACAACCGCCGATAATCCTGATTTTATACATTTGATTCAAGCGCTCGATAGAGACATTGCAATTAGAGATGGAGAAGAACATACTTTTTATGCTCAATTCAACAAAACAGATCATATCAAGCACGTGCTTGTAGCGTACGAAGACGATCAAGCTTTGGGTTGTGGCGCCTTTAAGTTGTACCAAGACGCAACTGCTGAGATTAAAAGGATGTATGTAGCACCCGAAGGTCGCGGAAAAGGAATTGCAACTCAAATATTGATTCACTTGCAACAATGGGCAGCAGAAAATCATTTTACCAATTGCATCCTTGAAACAGGACAAAGGTATCCCGAAGCGATCGCGCTGTATTTAAAAAATGGCTTTGAAATCGGGGACAACTACGGTCAATACATTGGAATAAAGGATAGTGTTTGCTTTCAGAAAAAAATATAACCATCAGAGGCGCTACGAATTGTAACGCCTTTTTTTATTGCTATTAATTTCTTTGTCAAAAAAATAGTTATTATCTTACTTTTATACTATATTTGAAAACGAGTAAATTAAACTACTTTTTTATGACGCCTACAATAAAAGCAGCCTACACTGATCTTATTTCATTTTTAAAAAATCCAGTAGACGAGACTGGAGAATCAATTTCCTGGAAACAAAAAATCAAACTACTATTTTCGTTACACGCTATTGAAATTCCTTTTGTTCTAGTTATCACCCTTCTTTTGCAAGGTCTTGAATCTCTAGAATTGATTGACCAAAAAGACCACGCTGTTTTTAAAATGACGCAATCAATGCCTGCTGCGAAAGTTCTTTTAGTCTCGGTAATTTTTGTCCCTTTTTACGAAGAACTATTATTTCGATTGTACTTACGCTACCGCTACAATTACATTTTCACAGCAATTATTGGTCTAGCCTCGCTAGGTGGTCCTACAAACCGCGCAAAAACAGCTAGGAGCCTACATTCCTTTTGGATAAAACGATAC
>NZ_JAQWTM010000444.1 GCF_029242675.1 Flavobacterium sp. | reverse complement strand
CGATAAAAATCGGGATAAGCGATTCACACGCTTTTTACTTCGTAAAAAGCGGTTCTCTGCTTACATATTTCTCCTATACTGGCCACCTACTTCAAATAATGCGGCAGTGATTTGTCCCAAAGTACATACCTTAGTTGCCTCCATTAAATGATCAAATAAATTTTCGTTTTTAATGGCCGCATCTTGAATACTTTCCAATTGTAATTGAACTTGTTTCGCATTGGCTTTGTGCAAATTCTCCAAAGTGTTAATTTGGAATTGCTTCTCCTCTTCGGTTGCACGAATTACCTCAGCTGGAATAACTGTTGGTGATCCTTTAGAACTTAAGAAGGTATTTACTCCAATAATTGGGAATTCACCCGTATGTTTCAATGTTTCATAATACAAACTCTCTTCTTGAATTTTTGATCGTTGGTACATGGTTTCCATAGCACCAAGTACGCCACCACGCTCTGTGATTCGGTCGAATTCTTGTAAAACAGCAGCTTCAACTAAATCGGTTAATTCTTCGATAATAAACGAACCTTGAATTGGATTTTCGTTTTTGGCTAGACCTAATTCCTTATTGATAATCAACTGAATTGCCATTGCACGACGTACTGATTCTTCTGTAGGCGTTGTAATCGCTTCATCATATGCGTTAGTATGCAGCGAATTACAGTTATCGTAAATAGCATATAAGGCTTGCAAAGTGGTACGAATATCATTGAAATCAATTTCTTGTGCGTGCAAAGAACGTCCTGATGTTTGAATATGGTATTTCAACATTTGCGCTCTTTCATTAGCTCCGTACTTGTTTTTCATGGCTTTCGCCCAAATTTTACGTGCTACACGACCAATAACTGCATATTCAGGATCTACTCCGTTCGAAAAGAAAAAGGATAAGTTAGGTCCAAAGTCGTTGATATTCATTCCACGACTTAAATAGTATTCTACATACGTAAATCCGTTTGAAAGTGTAAATGCTAATTGCGTAATTGGGTTAGCGCCCGCCTCAGCGATATGGTATCCTGAAATCGAAACCGAATAAAAGTTTCTTACATTGTTTGTAATAAAATATTCCTGAACGTCTCCCATTAATCGAAGTGCAAATTCAGTAGAGAAGATACAAGTGTTTTGTGCCTGATCTTCCTTTAAAATATCAGCCTGAACCGTTCCACGCACTTGCGAAAGTGTTCTTACTTTGATTTCGTTATAAACGTCAGCTGGTAAAACTTGATCTCCAGTAACTCCTAGTAAATACAATCCTAAGCCGTCATTCCCTGCAGGTAAATCACCGTTGTATGTTGGTCTAGCTACTCCTTTTTCTTTGTAAATCGCTTTGATTTTCGCCTCAACTTCTTTCTCTAAACCGTTGGCTTTAATGTACAATTCACATTGTTGATCAATAGCAGCGTTCATAAAGAAACCAAGCAACATAGGAGCTGGTCCATTGATAGTCATACTTACCGAAGTAAAAGCATGCACCAAGTCAAAACCAGAGTATAATTTTTTAGCATCGTCAAGACAGCAAATAGAAACCCCCGCATTACCAATTTTTCCATAAATATCGGGACGTAAATGTGGATCGTTACCATATAAAGTCACACTGTCAAACGCTGTTGACAAACGCTTTGCAGGTAATCCCGCACTTACATAGTGAAAACGCTTGTTGGTTCTTTCAGGTCCACCTTCTCCAGCAAACATACGGGAAGGATCTTCGCCTTCTCTTTTAAACGGGTACAAACCTGATGCAAAAGGAAATTCTCCTGGTACATTTTCTTGCAAGCACCATCTTAAAATATCTCCCCAAGCTTCGTATTTAGGCAATGCTATTTTCGGAATTTGAGAATGGGATAATGACTCTGAATGCGTTTTTATTTCGATTACCTTATCTCTCACTTTAAACGAGTAGATCGGGTTTTTATATTTATTTACTTTTTCGTCCCAAGTTAAAATCACTTCCCAATTATATGGATCTAAATCCATTTTTACTTTATCAAATTGATTCAGTAATAAATTTAGGAAGATTGTATTTTCATCGTGCTCTATTACTGCAGAAGGATAAACGGTACTATCATCCAGTCCCGTTTTAGTAATAACGGGAACTTGTCCAGAAACCGATTCGATAGTTTTGAAAATACCGTACAATTTTTGAGCTACTTTTTGTTGACTCAAAGCAGTTTCATCATATTTACGATTGCTTTCGGCAATTTCAGATAAATAACGTGTTCTGTGCGGCGGAATCACAAATATCTTCTCACTCATTTCGCGAGTTACTTCGAAAGTAGATTTTAAGTCTGAATTTGTTTTCTCTACAATTTTATCCATGATAGATTTGTAAAGCGTGTTCATTCCTGGATCGTTAAATTGAGAAGCGATTGTACCAAAAACAGGCATTTCATCAGGATTTACATCCCATAGATTATGATTGC
>NZ_JAQWTM010000443.1 GCF_029242675.1 Flavobacterium sp. | reverse complement strand
ATCAATTTTAAGCAACAGACCCGACAATTGACTTTCTAAAATCTGAGCTCTGAAGTCGGCATAGGATTTTAGTGCATACGTACGTTTGGTTGCAACCGTATTTTGAAACATTACAGCGCCATTTTTATCATCAGCATTTGTTAATGCAAAAGCTGTTTTAGGTAAATGGTCAAAGAACGATTTTTTCACATCTCTGTACTCTGCAAAAGTGGGATGATAATCCAAATGGTCATGAGACAAATTGGTAAAGACACCACCAGCAAACTGCAACCCTTCTGTTCTTTTTTGATGAATTCCATGCGAGCTAACTTCCATAAAACAGTAATCAACACCTACAGAAACCATTTCAGCTAGGTACTGATTTATAGTAACCGAATCAGGCGTGGTGTGAGTAGCCTTGTACTCTACCTCATCAACCATGATCTTCACCGTCGAAAGCAATCCAACTTTATATCCTGCTTTTTTAAATAATTGGTACAATAGCGACGCAATAGTTGTTTTCCCGTTTGTACCTGTTATACCAACTAGTTTAAGTTTAGAAGAGGGATTGCCGAAATAATTAGCCGCCATAAAAGCTAATGCTTCATTAGTATCTGCAACCTTTACATAGGTAACGCTCTTGTCTAAATTATCAGGCAAAGTATCACAAACAACGGTTTTAGCACCGAGACTAATGGCAGTATCTATAAAATCATGTCCATCAGCAAGCGATCCGCGAATGGCAACAAAAACATCTTTAGTTTCTAATTTTCTAGAATCAAATTCAATTTTACCAATAGCGTTATCCGTCGAACCTTGAACCGATTCAATAGCTACTTTATATAATATGTCTTTAAGTATGATCACAGTAATTCTAATGTTATTGTTGTGTTTTTTACTAAATTCTCACCTGCTTGCAACGATTGAGACTTAACTTTTCCCATCCCTACTACTTTCACTTTTACGTCTAAATTTTCGAGTAAAGCAATGGCATCCATCCCAGGCATGCCTTTAACATTAGGCATGGCTTTACGCCCTTTTTGCATTTTAGCGTAATACGTATTGTAATTATCCTCTTGCTTAGGAATCTTGCGGTTTAGATTTTTAATTTCATTGGTAGACGGGATGTCTGTAAATATTTTTTGAGCAATTCTTTTAAAAACCGGTCCAGCTACATCCGCTCCATAGTAATTGTTATTAACCGTACTCGGTTTATGAACTACTATTATACAAGAATACTTCGGTTTGTCAGCCGGAAAATACCCAACAAAAGAAGAGGCGTAATATTTACCCGATCCACCATCTTTAGAATAATTTACTGCAGCCGTCCCTGTTTTTCCCGCCATCGAAAAGTCTTTCGAGTATAGTTTGGAAGCCGTTCCTCTTTTGACTACATTTTCCAAAACTGCTCGTACCTTAGACAAAGTCTCATTTGAACATATTTTAGGATTGATTACCTCAACACCCATTTTTTTTATGGTTCTGTTCCATTCTTTAATCTCTGAAACAAAACGCGGCTTAATCATCACTCCATTGTTTGCAACAGCATTATACAAGGCTAATGTTTGCATAGGCGTAACAGATACTCCGTACCCAAATGCCATCCACGGAAGTGATATACTCGACCAATTTTTATCCGAAGGTTGCGGGATAAAAGGCCTTCCTTCGCCTTTAAAATCCATATTTAGCTTCTTGTTTAATCCATAAGAATTTACATGGTCAACAAATTTTGACGGATTATTTTTATAGTTGTTATAGACAGCTTGAACAAGCACTGTATTAGATGATAGCTCAAAACCCCTACCTAATGAAATTTTTCCATAACCACCGGTATGCGAATCACGTACGGATCTTCCGTAATACTTTACTACTCCGCCATGAGTATCGTAAACCGTACTCGTATCTGCTACTTTATCTTCAAGAATGGCCATTAAATCCACTAGCTTAAAGGTCGAACCAGGTTCGTGAGACTCGGTTACGGCATAATTAGTGGTTTCGTAATAGGTTCCATCTGAACCTCGACCTAAATTAGAGATTGCCTTAATGTGACCTGTTTTTGTTTCCATTACAACGACACAACCGTGATCTGCTTCGTAATCTTCTAATTGTTTCAATAATGCATGATGCGCAATGTCCTGAATGTTTACATCAATAGTTGATATCACATCGTAACCATCTTGCGGATCTACTTCATTTACATCACGAATGGGTTTCCACTGCCCTTTGGCAATTTTCTGTTTCAGGATCTTACCGTCTTTCCCATTAAGGTAGTCTTTGTAAGCCCATTCAATACCTCTACCTTCTTCTTGTCCGTTACTACTAGTTCGCTCATAACCAATGGTTCGCTCGGCAATTTTCCCAATTGGATGTTCCCTTACGGTTTTTTGCTCGACAATAATTCCGCCTTTGTAAGCACCTAATTTAAACAAAGGGAAACCCTTAATTTTCATATAATCCGTATAACTCAAATCGCGAGCTACTAGATAATATCTGTTATTTGTTGCTCTCGCTTTTCTAAGTTCGTTAAGGTACCAGCTTGATGGTTTTCCTAAAACAGTAGCCAAGGAATCCGAAAGCAACTTCACATTATCTTCAAAAACCTCTCTTTTGGGTGCTTTTGCGTCAAAGCGAATGACATAATTTGGAATTGAGGTTGCTAGCAAACTGCCATCAGAAGAATAGACATTTCCTTTATTAGCAGGAATCACAAAGTTTCTAACCGTACGCTCTTTAGCTAATTGACGATAATAAGCTCCTTCGACCCATTGAATATTTGTTAGCTTAAAGGCAATTAAAAACGCCATAAATAAGATCGCAAATGCAACAAGGTAGATTCTATAGGATATATTTTTATCGTCTATTGCCATAATTTTTTTAGAAAACTTTGCTCTTCTACTTTTTTAACTTTGATTTTTATTGGTGGTACTGTCGATGGAAAAATTTCTTTTTCAATCATCTTGTTCGATACGGTCGACTCCATTCGTAACTTCATTAATTGCGAGCGTCTGTCTACAAACTCCGATCGTAGTTCCTTTACATGACTTGTTAGTGCAGCAATTTTAAAAACTTTTTGCTCGTAGCGCTGGGTATTTGCTATCATGATTATCGCCAAAATAATTACAAACACAATAAAACGCCAGTTCTTGGTTGCATCGCCATTAATTAAAAATCTTGCTTTTAATATATTGTAAATACTCGCTTTCATAGTGGCGTTATTTTTTTTCAGCAATTCTTAACTTAGCACTTCTTGCTCTATTGTTTAGTTTGATTTCGGCAGCGTTTGGAATAATTAATTTACCTACACTTTTAAATGGGACCGAAAAATTTCCGAAGAAATCGCGTTCAGGTTCTCCCTCAAACATTCCGTTTTTTATAAACCTTTTAACTAATCGATCTTCTAGAGAATGGTAAGAGATAACACTCAATCTTCCTTCAGGTTTTAAGATTTCCAAGGACTGCTCCAAAAATTCTTTTAAAACATCCATTTCTTGGTTCACCTCTATTCGTATGGCTTGGTATATTTGCGCAAGCACCTTATTCCGTACTTTTTCGGGTAAATATTTAGCTAAAACTTCTTTTAATTCATCTGTGGTTTTAATAGGATGAGTCTCTCTTGCTTCAACGATTGTTCGCGCTAGCGCAGGAGCATTTTTCAACTCACCATAATCATAAAAAACACGTTTTAGATTCGCATCATCGTATTCATTAACCACCTTGTAGGCATTTAAATCACTTTTTTGATTCATTCGCATATCTAATTCGGCATCGAATCGAGTAGAAAATCCTCTTTCAGGAACATCAAATTGATGAGAAGAAACCCCTAAATCTCCTAAAATCCCGTCTACATTTTTCGCACCATAAAAGCGTAAAAAACGTTTTAGAAATCGGAAGTTCTCGTTTATCAAAACAAAACGATCATCATCGATAGCATTCGCCAAAGCATCTTGGTCTTGATCGAAAGCAAATAACTTACCTTCAGGACCTAGCCTACTTAAAATCTCTCTTGAATGCCCACCTCCACCGAAAGTAACATCAACATATATCCCATCAGGCTTAATATTTAAACCATCAACACTTTCTTTCAGCAAAACTGGATTATGATATTCCATTGTCGTCGTCATTTATATTTCCCATTACATCCTCTGCTAAATCTGCAAAATCAATATCCTCTCCGCTTATAGACTGCTCATAAAGGTCTTTGTCCCATATTTCAACAATATTTACCGCCGAAGAGAAAACCACCTCTTTAGAAATATTTGAAAAAGCAACTAAATCCTTTGGCACAAGCAACCTTCCTAAAGCATCAATTTCAACAACCTTTACACCAGCTGTAAACCTGCGGATAAAATCATTGTTTTTCTTTACAAAGCGGTTAAGCTTATTGATTTTTTGCATCATCAAATTCCACTCTTCCATTGGATACAGCTCTAAACATGGCTGGAATACAGAACGCTTCAAGACAAACCCGTCTTGAAGAGAAAGCGTCAATTGCTTCTTCAAAGGAGCGGGTAGTAACACCCTTCCTTTCGCATCGACCTTGCATTCATATGTTCCAACTATTGTATTCAACAGAATAATTTTAGAATTGATTTAAAGCAAAAATATAAAAAATTCTACCACATTTTACCACAATATACCACTTTGTTAATAAGTTTAACCACTTCTTACCTAAAAACCCTAATTTTACTAGAATCAGATTGTTACCAACTTTAGCAAACTCAAATGAATAATGTGCAGCCATATAAAACAGACAGCTATTTTTCTGTAAAAATTTAACCTAAACGGTTCTTTTTTCTTAGTTCCAAATAAACCATAAAACCACTTAGCTTTTGACAAAGTCCGCGAATCAAAATGAGATTTATTAAATAATCTTCTTAAAAAAAGAGTGCAAAAATTCTTTTTAATTTTTTAAATCCTATATTTGTGAAAATTGAAAATACGCAGTCAAAAAGATGGACAAAAACTATAAAAAAGAAGGCAGATACAGCTATTATGAAGCAGGAGAAGGCACACCTATTGTGATCCTACACGGCTTAATGGGCGGCCTTAGTAACTTTGATGGTGTGGCAAGTTACTTTTCTGAAAAAGGATATAAAATAGTTATTCCTGACTTACCAATTTATACACAAAGTCTTTTAAAAACGAATGTTAAAAGCTTTGCTAAATACGTCAAAGACTTTATCACTTTTAAAGGCTTTGACCGAGTGATTCTTTTAGGAAATTCATTAGGTGGACATATCGCATTGTACCATACTAAAATGTATCCGGAAAAAGTAGCTGGACTAGTGATTACCGGTAGCTCTGGTCTATACGAGAGCGCAATGGGCGATAGTTACCCAAAAAGAGGTGATTATGAATACATTAAGAAGAAGGCCGAAGATGTATTTTACGATCCAAAAATCGCAACTCCTGACCTAATTGATGAAGTTTACGCAACGGTAAACGATAGAATCAAACTTATCAAGACGTTAACCATTGCTAAGAGTGCTATCCGCCACAACATGGCTAAAGATTTACCAAAAATGCACGTGCAAACGGGTATTATTTGGGGGAAAAACGACAAGGTAACACCACCAGATGTGGCAACCGAGTTTAACAAATTACTTCCTAATTCAACCTTGTATTGGATTGACAAATGTGGTCACGCAGCTATGATGGAACACCCTGATGAATTTAATCGTTTATTAGAAGAGTGGCTTACTAAAACCAATCTGTAGTCGCGCGCTGCAAGGATTAACAAAAATAATATGAAAATAAATACCGCCGAGTTTGTAATTAGCAATTCAGATGTTACTAAATGTCCCAAGGACTTTTTACCTGAATACGCTTTTATAGGTCGTTCTAATGTTGGGAAATCATCATTGATCAACATGTTGACTAATCACAAAAAATTAGCCAAAACATCAGGTCGTCCAGGAAAAACACAGCTTATCAATCACTTTTTAATAAACTCGAACTGGTTTTTGGTCGATTTACCAGGATATGGTTATGCTAAAGTATCTAAAAAGACAAAATCAGTTTTTCAACAATTTATTACTGATTATTTTGAAACGAGAGAACAATTAGTTTGTGCTTTTGTTTTGATTGATATCCGCCACGAAGCGCAAGCGATCGATGTGGAATTCATGAGTTACATGGGCGAAAGCGAAATTCCGTTTTGCATTATATTTACCAAAGCAGATAAGATTAGTAAAGTAAAAATTGATTCCCACATTGCAGCGTATAAGAAAAACATGTTCGCTAATAATTGGGCCGAAATGCCTCATTATTTTGTTACATCTGCTACAGAATCGATAGGGAAAGAAGAGCTTTTAAGCTACATCGACGAAGTAAATCAAGAAGTTTTCAAAAACAATAACCAGTTTTAGAATACTACACTTTTAAATAAAAAAAACGCAAAGCTTACAGTAAGCTTTGCGTTTTTTTATGACTATCCTTTACTGCTTAAGTTCTAATTTCTCAGCAAAGTAATCGCAGAAATCTTTCATGGTATCGGTCATTTTTTCATCGCCAGTAGCTCTAAAAAAAGTATCGGACATGGCTACTAAGGTTTGATGAAAGAAAATTTTCATTTCATCAACAGGCATGTCTTTGGTCCATAAATCAATACGCATACTTTCTTTTACTTTGCTGTCCCACACTGAAAGCATAATCGCTTTTGACTCTGCTAATTCAATACCACCATCTTGCGCCGACCACAACAATTTCTCTGGCACTCGGTTCTCATCTAGTTCAACTAAAAACTTAATTTCTGATCTATTATTATCTGACATTACTTTTTGGGTTTATATTTGGATTTCTTAAATATTTCTTGCGCATTCGTTTGCAATAATTGCTGCAAAGATACTTCATTGTTTTTCATATAAGAGTTAACAATTTGCCAACCTATATATGCACCAACTTTTCCCGGCGACTCATTATCGATTTCTAAATAAAACTTAGAGAAAGGAGCTGGGTTAATGAAGCGTGGAATAAGCTTTTGATCATCGCTGTACAATAATTCTTTGTCAATGAAGTAACGCCAAATATAGCTTTCATTTTCCTCGCACCAAGTCAGCTGCTCCGGCGTATAACCTATCAGTTCATTTACAGGTGCCTCAGGCAAAAACAACTCTTTCATATATAGTTCTTTTCCCGCTTCAACCATGCTACCCAATAATTTTTTATCGAGATTAGGGGGACTTACTTTTTTATAGAAACTACTAACAACATCAGGCATAATTTGATTCTCTTCGAAGTTTTGCTTGATATATTTAGGAAACTGATAAAACTTATGCTCTTTCCCTAAGTACATTTCTAGCGACACAATTACTAAGCTATCCGCGTAAATAACTTTATTATCATAATCCATTTCAGAGATTACAGTAATTACCTTTGGAGTTTTCGTTTTTGGGAAATAATATTGAATGTGCTTGAAAAGCGATTCAAAATCAGCTTTAAGCTTGTCATTAGTTGGATATTTTTTCTGAACCTCTTGGTACAATTCTCGCCATAGCGGATTTTGCATTTTCTCAATCCATACAGCATCATCGTTCCCTTCAGGAAAAAAAAAAGGAAATTCCATCTTAATTTTCTGCAATTGATCGGGTGGTGTTTCGAAGAAAATTTTATCGAAACGCACTACACCTATCTCTATTGATGCATCAGCAATAGCAGATTCTTGCTTACTTTTTTGATTACATGACAAAAAAAACAAGGGTATAAACAAAATAAGGCACTTTTTCATTATATTTTATTTAAATTTGCACCTACATAACAAGGTGTTAAAGAGAAACTTTAGTAATTTTCAGCAAAGATACATTGCAAGTTTCGAAAACTTAAACAATTTATGACTAAAAATAATACTATTCTAATCGAAAAAGTAAATAATCAAATTGTCAATTGGTTAAAGAATTATGCGCAAAACGCAAAAGTCAACGGCTTTGTTGTAGGAATATCGGGTGGCGTGGATTCAGCCGTTACTTCGACATTATGTGCTCAAACTGGTCTTGATGTATTGTGTATCGAAATGCCTATTCATCAGCACTCAAGTCATGTTAATAGAGCTAAGGAACACATACAGCAATTAAAAGATCGCTTTCCAAATGTGCGCAGTGTGGAAGCGGACTTAACGACTTTATTCGAAACTTTTAAATCTACTGTTTCCACTGATTACCCTGAAGATAAATTAAGTTTAACACTAGCCAATACTAGAGCTAGACTTAGAATGACTACCTTATATTACTTTGCCGGAGTTAATGGCTTATTAGTAGCAGGAACTGGAAACAAAGTAGAAGATTTTGGCGTAGGCTTTTATACCAAATACGGAGATGGAGGCGTTGACTTAAGTCCTATTGCTGACTTAATGAAATCCGAAGTATTCCTTTTAGCTGCTTACTTAAATGTACCCCAATCCATATTAGAAGCACAGCCGTCAGATGGATTATATGGCAATGAAAAAACAGATGAAGACCAATTAGGAGCATCGTATGATGAACTTGAATGGGCCATGCTAGAAGCTGAGGCAGGAAAGTCCTCAAACGACTTTAATGGCAGGCAAAAAGAGGTCTTTGACATCTATATAAAATTAAATACCACCAACCAACATAAAATGAATGCAATACCCGTTTGTAAAATTAATCGTTAATATTTTTATTTGTAAGGAATTTTAGTAATAATTAAAATTTTTTTATTAAATTTATGAATGATTAGTAACAAACAACTTAAAATAATTAATTATTATGATAAAAGTTTGTTTTGCCGATAATTACCCCGTAGTACATTTTGGCGTTAAATCTTATTTTAAAGAACACGCTGAAATCTCAATTGTTGCCAATGTAGGTAGCTTTTTGATGATCCGCGATATCTTGCTCACTAAAGAAGTTGATGTCCTAGTTTTAGATCTAGAATTAGAAGGTCTTTCTAGTATTTTTGAAGTCAAGTCGATTTTGAAAAACTTCCCAAAAACAAAGATTATTATTTTTAGTGGACTTTCTGAGCAAATATATGCCCCTAACGCCATTAAAGCTGGTGTATCTGGATACGTTCACAAACAGGAAAAACTAGAAACTCTTGGACAGTCTATCATCAAAGTTAATCAAGGTAAGATTATCATGAATGAAACTGTTAAGAAGAACCTAGCTTTAATTGCTAAGCAAAGTAAAAGTGAGCGTTTATATAGAAAACTTTCTAACCGTGAAGTTGAAGTATTACGTTATTTAAGTGGTGGTAAGAAAAACCATGAAATAGCTGATATTTTAGGCTTGAACGAAAAAACGATTAGTACTTATAAACTACGTTTATTAACGAAGCTTAATGTAACTAACTTGGTTGACTTAGTCAATAAAGCTAAAACACTAGAGATCGTTTAATTAAAAACGAGACATTACTCTACCTAATTTTTTAGAAAAGGCGCGAGTCAATTCATTATAATCTTTTATTAGAGTCATAGGCTCCGTATTATCTGCATCAGGTAATATGGAGCTTTTTAGTTCATCTATAATCTTTCCTACTAAGTACCAACGTAACGTTAAGATGGTTTCAGATACATTTTGACTTATGGTATCGTTTTTAGATTTAGGAAAGATATTTTGACCTTCCCAGTTGTGCATCACTAAGCGCTCCTCTTCCATTAAAATATCGGTTACTTCTTGAGCAAACTCGGGTTGTAATCGCATCAAATAGTGCTCTAAATTAAAGCTATCATTTTGCAGATAAAAATTAATTAGATCATTAAATAATTCCCTAAACAAAGGATTTGCAAGCTCAACCTCATCCTCTTGCAGACTGAGATATATCCTATGGAAAACTTTGTATTCCTTGAATTCAACGACATGTTCAATCTCACCGTCGTCATTAGATTTCATCATCACATCTTCAAACTGTTCTAATTTATCTCCATACAAAAGCAAAATCTCTATAATCTTG
>NZ_JAQWTM010000150.1 GCF_029242675.1 Flavobacterium sp. | reverse complement strand
AAAGCTTGCAAGTACAAGTGCTTTCTATGTAAAATTAGCTGAATTGGACTATTTAACCGCAAAACAATTTTAATTATGATATTTGATAAAAAAACAAAAATAACACTTGTAGCTACTTTAATTATAGGGTTAATACTCGGTGCACTACTCTTTGGTGGAAGTTCTAAACAAGAAGAAAAAAATTCTCAGGAGACGGTAACAAAGGATCAAATTTGGACCTGTTCAATGCATCCACAAATTAGAAAAAATGAACCTGGTGCTTGCCCAATATGTGGCATGGATTTAATTCCACTGGAAACATCTGAAAATAGCGATATTGATCCAAATGCGATAAGTATGTCAGAATCAGCAATGATTATCGCTGGGGTATCAACTTATAAAGTAGGTAATTCAGACGGAATAAAAGAAATCGCATTAAATGGAAAAGTGGAAGTAAATGAAAAAGGAGTCTACAGTCAATCGTCACACATTCCAGGAAGAATTGAGAAAATCCTAGTCACATTTACCGGAGAATATGTTAGAAAAGGACAAGTAGTTGCTTATGTGTATTCACCTGAATTAGCCAGTGCACAACAAGAGCTTTTAGAAGCTTACAGCGTAAAAGACATACAACCCCAGTTGCTTGAAGCCGTAAAACAAAAGTTGAAAAATTGGAGGGTTTCTGAAACAACAATAAAAAAAGTAATTCAGTCAGGAAAAGCACAAGATAAATTTGCCATAACGGCCGATGTATCAGGCTATGTTGTAAAGAAAAATGTAGAGTTGGGCGACTATGTGCAACGGGGACAAACCTTGTATGAAGTAGCTGATTTATCTAAGGTTTGGGTGCTTTTTGAAATTTATGAAACAGAAATCGGTTGGATTAAAAAAGGAGATAAAGTGAACTACACTATTGCTTCTTTTCCAGGAGAATCATTTTCTGGTACAATTTCTTTTATAGACCCTTTTATTAATCCTTCCACTCGTATTGCTAAAGCAAGAATTGAGGTAAATAACTCCAATTTAAAATTAAAACCAGAAATGTTTGTTTCTGGAATTATTAATTCGAAAATGACTGCAAACAAATCTTCTTTAAGTGTTCCTAAATCAGCAGTAATGTGGACTGGTAAGCGATCAATAGTGTACATTAAAAACGAATCCGAAAAAGGAATTTCTTTCAAATTAAGAGAAGTCACTCTAGGTCCATTATTAGGTAGTGATTACATCATCGAAGAAGGATTAGAAGCTGGTGAAGAAATCGCGGTTAACGGAACTTTCAATATAGATGCTGCTGCTCAATTAGCCGGTAAACCAAGTATGATGAATATCGAAGGGGGTAAAGTGAATACAGGCCACGATCATGGTGGTATGAAAGCAACAATGCCAAATGACAAACAAACAACTTTACAAACTACTAAAACCACAATTAGTACAGATGCAAAAGCGAGCCTACAACCTTTATATAAAGATTATTTTGAGCTAAAAGATGCGCTAACTAAGGATGATTTCAATCTTGCAAAAAATGCAATATCTAAATTTGAGAAGTCTTTGAATAAAATAAATATGAATCTATTTAAAGGTGATGCACATAAAATTTGGATGAATTATCAAACAGAATTAAAAAATAACACCTTACATGCTGCTCATATAAAAGATATAAAAGAAATGAGAAAATCTTTTGAGTCCATTTCAAATGTTATGATAGCCATGACAAAGTCTTTTAAACCGTTAAAGGAAAGTTCCTATATACAATTTTGTCCAATGGCAAACAATGATAAAGGAGCTAATTGGTTGAGTAAAGAAAATAAAGTAGTCAATCCTTATTTTGGAGCTTCCATGTCAAAATGTGGAGAAGTGAAACAAACAATTAAATAATAATAATAATAAACATTTAAATTTTTAACCATGAACAAAATGAAAACAACAATCGGAATTTTAGCATTGGCAGTACTAAGCCTAACAGTTTCTTGTAAAGACAACAAGGAATCAAAACACAGTGAAGAAACCCATTCAGGAGAAATGGAAGAACACGATAATTCAGAAATGAATCACGACAACAGCGATGGACATCACAGTGAATCTGTAAACGCAGAAAGATCCATCGAAGCGAACCCGCAGAGAAACCCTGCTACAACACCAATTATAGAGAGCTATTTACAAATCAAAAATGCATTAGCTTCTGATGATAAAAATGCTGCTGCCAAAGGAGCGTCTGCAATGCTTGCGGCAATTTCTAGTTTTAATAAGACAGAACTAGATAAGACACAGGAAAAAGAATATATGGAAATAGCCGAAAGTGTCAAAGAACAAGCAGAGCACATTGCTAAAAGTCCTATCGATCATCAAAGAGAGCATTTTGAAACTATGAGTACCGATGTTATAGATTTAATAACCTTGTTAGGTACAAATAAAACCTTGTATCAAGATTACTGTCCTATGAAAAAAGTAAGTTGGTTGAGTGAAATTAAAGAGATTAAAAATCCTTTTTATGGCAGCAAAATGATGACTTGTGGTAGCATTAAAAAACAAATTAACTAAATGAAAATTCTTAAAATCATCTTACTGATTTTATTGATTGTGTTTGTGGGAATTCAATTTATTCCCACAAAACGCAATCAGAACGACGTAGTGCCAAATACAGATTTTATGTTGGTTAACAAGGTACCTAAAGACATTAAAAATAATTTACAGGTTTCCTGTTATGATTGCCACAGTAACAATACACAATACCCTTGGTATAGTAAAATTCAGCCAGGTGCTTGGTTTATGGAAAACCATATTAAAGATGGGAAAACAGAACTTAATTTCAGTGAATGGGATTCATTATCAAATCGCAGGAAAAAAAGCAAGTTAAAGTCAATAATAAGTCAAATCGAGGATAACAAAATGCCTTTAAGTTCCTATACACTTATTCATAGAAATGCTATATTTTCTGAAGCTGAAAAACAAAGAATAACTACATATTTAACGGAATTAAAAAGTAATTTATAAACAATAATTAAACACAAAAAAATGAAAAATTTAAAAATGAGTATAGCAGTAATGCTATTGTTAGTAGTTTCTGTTGCCAATGCACAGGAAAAACATAAGATGGACCATAGTAAAATGAATATGGGTACTATGAAGATGGACAAAATGAAAGACGCTAAGGCAGAAACAATTCTTACTAGCTATTTTATTTTAAAAGATGCTTTAGTTGCAGATGATTCCAAAAAGGCTGCACAAGCAGCTTTAAAATTAGAAGCTTCAATAAAGACATTTGACAAGTCAAAATATACTAAAGAACAGCAAAAAGAATTAGCAGACATTTTTGATGATGCGACAGAGCAAGTACAACATATTGCAAAAAGCCCGATAGACCACCAAAGAGAACACTTTAAAACATTAAGTCAAGATATTACTGATATGGTAGCTATTACTGGAACAAAAAGCACCCTTTATGAACAGTTTTGTCCAATGTATGATGGCGGTAGTACATGGTTGAGTACAAACAAGGAAGTAAGCAATCCATATTACGGTAGCAAGATGTTGAAATGTGGAAAGGTACAACGTGAAATCAAATAAATTAAGAACCTATAAACAATAGTCTTCTTTAAATTGGTCGTTCTAGTAGGGTTCCATTTTGACCCTACTAGATCGTAACCAAATTAGCAATCTTAAAAACAACTTTACAACTTTAAATGTATTTTTTCATGATGCTAAAACTAAAAAATCTAGTAACAAAATAGTATAAAAAATTAACTTATGAAGCTTTTTAAAATATTACCATTACTTCTGCTTTTGTTCGTGTCTATATCTTATAGTCAGAAACAAACAAACACTTTAGATGTAAATAAAGAAGCAGTTATAGCTGTGATGAAGACATATAAGGATGCAATTCAAAACTTAACAACTAAAGGTACAATCAAATTGTTTACTGATAATTCAGAAGTATTTGAATCTGGTGGTATTGAAGGTTCTTATTTACATTATGTAGAACATCATCTAGGTCCAGAATTAGAACATTTTAAAAGCTTTTCATTCTCAGATTATAAAATAGATGTACAGTTAGATGGCGCTTATGCATTTACTACTGAGACTTACATTTACATTATAGAAGTAAAACCAAATGACAAAGGAGAATCTAAAATCATTAAGAAAAAAGGAGTCGCTACATCAATTCTAAAAAATATAAATGGTGAATGGAAAATTAGTAAAACACATTCTTCTTCTAGAAATACAAAATAAGGAATTAATTTCTAAAAAAAACTGGGCAATGTACTTATACAGTTCTTTTAAATTGAAAAAAGGTCTTTAATAGATAGCACTTTGAAATCAACTATGAGGAAATAGAATTTTATTTTATAACAAATATGAACCAACTCAACCAAATAATCCAGCAATATAAAAACGATTCTGAAAGTGTCTACAATACATGGTTTGTGGATAATGATCAACGATTAAAAGCATTTCGTACCATTCGTCGTGGCGTTCTGCAGGTCATTGACGATATTAAAAATAAAACTTTTCCAAATGATTTTAAGGGAAGTAGTTTAGAATTTGTGTTGAGTTGTATCTCAGAACAAAAGCAAATTTTTGTAGGTGTGGCACATCCCTTTTATTGGAAACCAAAATTGCGTATCCCTGACATTTATGAAAACCAAAATAATAAAATTGCCTTCGGCCAATTTCTCGAGAACTGTATTAATGCAAAAAACGAAGAACAGGTTATAAAAGAAATAGTAAGATTAGACGAATTAAAAATAAAAGGTTTAGGTCCAGCAGTAGCAAGTATTTTATATTTCTTGCATCCAACTTGGTTTCCGCCATTCAATACAGCCATTCTTAATGGATTTAATTTTGTTTTCCAAGACAAAAAAAAGTTAGGCAGTTGGACAGAATATCTCAAAATTAGAGAAATAATTGTAGAAACGAACAGCAAACACAAAGCGGAACTATCCAACGATCTTGGTGCGATAGCTGGTTTGTGTTTTGAAATTGGCACTCAAAAAATGCTAATTGGGCACGATGATTATTTAAGTGAAGACGAACGAACAAAGTTTGAAAAAAACATTATAAAACGTCAGAAAGAAATTCAGGAAGAAAAAAAAGAAGTTACTCTTCACGACGAAATGCAATATCATTTATTAAAAATTGGCACTTCATTGGGTTACGATGTGACTCCTGCCAGTAATGATAAAAGTAAAGCATTCAACGGTCAAAGTTTTTCTTTTACTTCACTAAGCAAATTTCCCGAATTACCTACTGATAAGGATACACAAAAAACGATAAAATTAATTGATGTTCTTTGGTTTAAAAAAGGGACTAACCACATTATTGGAGCTTTTGAAGTAGAGAAAAGTACTAGTATTTATTCTGGAATTTTACGTCTCTCTGATTTATATTTTAGTATTTCAAATGGAACAGAAGTCTTTTATATTATCATTCCTGATAGTAGGGAAAAAGATGTGATACTACAATTAAACAGACCCGTAATAAGAAATTCAAAAATGAATATCAAATACATTCTTTTTTCAGAATTGCGAACTCAATGTGATGCAATTTGCAAGTTTGGTTCAGATTATTCCATAATGGAAAAAATTGCTAAATCAATTTAAAAAAATAAGAAGAGCTAATGATTAAAGGTAAAAAGGCAAAATGGATTAGAAAATCCCATCGCTATTTGGGAATATTTTTAGGACTTCAATTTTTAATGTGGACTATTAGTGGTATTTATTTTAGTTGGACCAACATTGATGATATTCATGGAGATCAATTTCATAAAAAGGGAATTGTTACTGAATCGTTTTCGGATTTAATAAGTCCTTCACATCTTGTACCTGCGACTACAGTACAAACCATCGAATTAAGAAACATCAACCAACAACCTTATTACTGGGTGAATGAAAAACTGCTTTATAATGCTAAAACCGGAGAATTAAAAAATGGCATTTCTAAAGAGGAAGCCATTGCAATTGCAGCTAAAAATATTATTTCGAGTGTAAAAGTGAAAGGGATTCAACTCATTACGAAAACTGGAAAACATCATGAATACAGAGAGCGATTATTACCTGCTTATGTTATATCCTATAATGAACCTAATAATCTAAAAGTTTACGTTTCCGTAAATGATGGTAAACTACAAACGGTCAGACACCGCGATTGGAGGTGGTTTGATTTTTTATGGATGACACATACTATGGATTACGAAGGACGAGACAATATGAATAATATGGTATTGAGAATTTTTTCATTACTAGGGTTGATTTCCGTTTTGAGTGGTTTTTTACTTTGGTATATCTCCTCTCCTACCATTAGAAAAATTTGGAAAAAAATAAAAAAACAAATTAAAATAATCAGTATACAGTCCTTTTAAACGCACGCAGCTATAGAGTTTCTGGAATATATTTACAGACCTATCTACAATCTGTTTCAAGGGATTTATAAGCAATGATTAAGAGTATCAAGATAAAATTAAAAATTAATATTTAGAATAAAAAATGAAAACAACTGTCACATGGCGCACGATTTTTACAAAATCTATCGCTTTACAAACTAAAGGATTTTGTATTGTAATCCTTCTATTTCTGTTCTTATCAAACAGTGCATTTGCACAAAAAGTAGTTCGCTACGATCTTTATGTCAAAGATACCATTGTAAACTTTACGGGAAAACCCAAAAGAGCAATCGCTGTCAATGGACAAATTCCTATGCCTACTCTTACATTTACCGAAGGTGATATTGCAGAAATTTACGTACATAACGAATTGGATGAAGAAACTTCTCTTCATTGGCACGGCTTGTTTTTGCCTAATAAAGAAGATGGCGTTCCAAATGTGACACAAATGCCTATTCCTCCACATACAATACATAAGTATACATTTCCAATTATTCAACACGGAACGCATTGGTATCATAGCCATTCTGGATTACAGGAGCAAATCGGAATGTATGGTAATTTTGTAATGAATAAAAGAGCCGAAGACCCAACTTTTAGAAAAGGTATTGACAATTTACCAACCGTACCAATAGTATTGAGCGAATGGACAGATCTAAAACCAGAAAACGTACATCGGATGTTGCACAATGCAAACGATTATCCTGCCATTAAAAAGGGAACAACCCAAAGTTATGCAGAAGCTATAAAACAAGGCTATTTAGGCGTAAAATTAAAAAATGAATGGAAAAGAATGAACGCAATGGATGTAAGCGATGTCTTTTACGATAAAATTCTTATGAATGGTAAGCAAAGTACAGATGTTAAAAATATTGACGGAAAGCCTTTAAAAGGTGGTGATAAAGTACGTTTACGTATTTCAAATGGGGGAGCTTCATCCTATTTTTGGCTTACTTATGCTGGCGGGAAAATATCAGTAGTTGCAAACGATGGTAACGATGTTGAACCTGTAGAAGTAGACCGATTAATTATTGGTGTTTCTGAAACTTACGATATTGTTGTTACTATTCCTGCCGATAAAACTGCTTTTGAATTTCTAGCTACGACCGAAGATAGATTGTATTCAGCTTCTTATTTTATTGGAGACGGAATCAAAC
>NZ_JAQWTM010000149.1 GCF_029242675.1 Flavobacterium sp. | reverse complement strand
ATTGTTTAAGAAGTAATAATAGTATTTATCACCAATTTTTTCTTTCCATCTAATATAGCTTACCTTAAAAACATAATCACCTATTATGATATCTTTTTCATCAGTATCTTCAATAACAGAAAAGTAATCTAAAGGATTTTTATTTAATAGTATTTTAAAATCTCTTTCTTTATTAAGATATAAAAACCAACCAAATTCATTAGCTAAAAACTTCTCGAAATCTTCGTTATCTAACAAATCACTATAAATTTCTGTAAAGTCTTCAAAAATTACTTCAGTTCCTGTTTTCTGTTCTTTCGAAATTGTTCTGTCAAACGTTTCAAAATCTTGACTACTCTCTTTTTTAATTTGAATACTGTACTCTAAAAACTTATCTTCTTTTGATTTAAATATCGTATTCCAATTTGCCTTATTACAAAAAGTAGAGAAAGAATACCTTCCCTTTCCTTTTTTGCCTTTAACAAACCCAGTTTCAGAAAAAGAGTTGGCTTTTAATGAAACCATAAAATTTCCAAAAGTATCTGATATATTATCAAAACTAATCCCCGAACCATCATCTGAAATTGAAAAACTTTCAAGAGTTCCAATAGAATTACCCGTAAAATTAATATTTATTGTAGTTGCTCCAGCATCAAAACCATTCCAAATATATTCTGCAATTGCTTTTTTGTAATCTGATGGTAACCCACTACCTTCTATACTTTTAGAAGTTAGTTTTGTAGTATGTTTTTTCATAAATCGAAATTGATTAAATCTATTCTTTTGAATGAATTTTGAAGTTTCAAACGAAATCAATTGCACAAAAATATAACAAAAAAGTTAATAATAAATCAATCTTTTTTTGAATATTTAATTATGTTAAATCACTTATAAGATTTTATAAATATTGGGAGATTATAAAGATCAATCAAATCCTCTTGATTACTTTCCAATTGCTCAATCTCAATAAAAGCAATATCATTTGCAAATGATTTTTCTCCAATAAGGTGTTCGATCTGAACATAAACTGCTTCTCGAAGCCTTGGATTGTCCTTGTGTACAATGTAATTTTTAATCAAAACTTTAATTCCTAAATCGGTTGGTTTTTCTAGGTTTTCTAATGGTGAAAAATACATTTCACTTATCCTTAAACTGATACCGTAATGGTCAAGTGGTTTGTCTGTACTGTTTTTATATTGGGTAAGGTTGGTTTCGGGTTGGTGGAATGCGGTTGTTTTCCAACGGTTTATTTTTGGTGCGTGATGCAATAGTAATTCAACTTCTTTGAATAGATATGGATTTCCGTTTGACGTGATGATTAATTCGGCTTCGTTTTTTTTGTTTTTGATTATGATGTTGAGGTCGCTATTGTATTGATGAAGTATTGCGATTAGGTTATTGAAATGAATTTTCAGTTCATCTTTTGGAATTTCATTTAAAAGTAGGAAAACGAAATTGTTTTGTTGGAAGTGTTTCCAAAAGTTAATTATAGAATTCATTTTATTTATCGTTTGTCAGGTGTTGATTTATCGTAAGCAATTAAGTTTACTATCTCTCTCAATCGACTTCTAACTCTATTTCCATAAGTCTTTTCTATTTCACTTGCTGAAAGGTTTGTGGTAATGTGGGTTTGCAGTTTTTTTGAAATAAATAGATCATACCGAGATAATAGAATTTCAGCCATTACATTACACTCGTTTCCGAAGTATTTTAGGTTATTTTCTGTGCCTAAATCGTCAAAGCAATAGGTTCTTGGTTCGGATTGATAGAGTTTACCTATGCTGTATTTGTGAATTATTTGATAGCCATCTTGGATAAATTCAAAACTTATATCTCGACAAGGTTTTACAAAAAACTTATGATCTGTTGCTGTTAAGTATTTCATCAAATTCATCAATGATGTTTTTCCACAGCCGATTGGTCCAGAAAGTAGAATTCCTTTGTTACTGTTTATGCCGTATTGAAAACAAGCTGGTTCGTCTTTTAAGAAATAGGCAATTAATTTGTAAACGATTGGATAATCTGTTTCGTGAATTTTGAAATGATTGCCATATAGTTCAACGCCTTTTTTCTCAAGCCAAGCAATTACTTCAGTATAACTATAATGGCTCTGAATAGTCTTTGTCGGTTGCTGTGTTGAGTTGTTTTGCTCTGTTGGGTTGTTCTGCATTCGAAATGAATTTAGGTGCATTTAATATCCAATTTTGTGCTGCTGCTTGCCAATCGACCATCGGTGTTTTTCCTCCAACTAACCAACCATTGCTGGAGAAGTAATTGAAAAACTTGATTGCTTCGATTTCTGGAAAATTATGTTCAAGGAAATATGCTTTTACATTTTCGATTGTTGGCGTTGTCTCTTTTTCTTTTTTGGCGGAACTTTTTTCTTTTTCTATTTCTTCATTTTTTAAAATTTCATCCTCATTTTCAAAATTTTTTGCTTGCTCGTCCAAGTTTACAATCTTTAAATCGTTTGAAATGTTTGGTATGTTTGTATTGTTTATATAAGATACTAGAGCTTGTTCAGTACCTGTCTCATTACTTGTACCACTACTAGTATAAAGCTTGTTCACTACTTGTTCATTAACTAGTTCAATCAGCCGTTCATTTTTTGGTGTTGTTGTTTTTCCGCTTTTTGGAATTGGCTTTAAATCGTCTGAAAAATTGAATAAGTAAACGTGGCTTCCTTTGAATGGATTATATGATGGCTCATAGTTTATATAACCAAGTGAATGCAAGTTTTTAAGGCATTTATGGTAAGTAGCTTTGGAGCTGATTTTGCTAATTCTCATTACCTCATCACGAGATATGCTTATTGGATTTTTGAACCGATTGCAGTTCCAAAATTGGAATAATGCCACATACAAACTTACGTGGGTTGGGTTGAGTGTTTTATCAATTGCAACCTTTTCGAAAAATCCTGTTAGATGTTTTATATAATTCATCTTTTAGGTTATTTACGATTGAATAAATTGGGTGTTGCTTCAACTTTGTTCGTTTCTATAACTTTTTCTAAATCGTTATTGGAATAATATAGAATTCCTCCAATTTTGGTATAAGTTAGTGTACCGTTGACACGTAAATTTTGTAAAGTGCCTGGAGAAATATTTAACAGCTTTCTGACTTCATTGGATTTGAGCCATTGTTTTTGCTGTTGTGGTTTTGAATTTAAGATTTCGTTTAAATCCGAAAGGAGTAGTGTGCGAAATTCGTTTAAATCTTCGCGAGTGATAACTTCGATTGCCATAACTGTAGTTTTAAATTGTTATGGTACAAAATTGAATGTTTTGGTTTACTTTAAATCACAACTTGAACTCCGTTGTGAACGATTTTTGTTTAAAACTACTTAAATGGGTTCGTCAGTATTGTCCATTCTTTTTAATAAAACTTGATTTAGAGCCATTATAAATTTTGTTCTATCAGTCTTTCTAGCCCGTATTTCAAGGAAAACTCTGCGGTATTGCCCCAAATCGATATTGAATATATTTTCGAAATATTCAACTATATCTTTTAAGTCTGATGCTCCATTATTGAAAACTCCGTCGGAATGTAGCGCATATAAAAGTTCAATTAATGCCACTTTTGATCCTGTCCAGTTCTGTTTTGAGTTGTGATTGAGTTGTGATTTTTCTCTTGGTTCTTTAATTTCCATATCCAATATTTTACTTTCTATATAAAGTTCGATTAAATCATTAGCAATAATCTTCGCTACTTTATAATCGTGTGAAGTTGAGAAAGAATGATCGGTTTCAATATAATAACTATCTAAAGCTAATTTTACATCAAACTTTCCTCTAATAAAATATTTGTAATCTAGATAATTACTGCTTGTTCTGTAATATCTATAGAAATCTAAATTATTGTCAAAATGGCGTTTGATTTTAATGAGTTCATTATTGTAATACTTCTTTAAAATTCTATTGCCACCATAAGGTTTTTTTGTTTCAATTTTATAGATAGCGTTATAGTATATAAATTTAGAGAGGAATTGAGGTTTTATTTCTTTAAAAAATTGTATTTCTTCCTCTTGTGATTTGAAAGCTGTTTTATGAATTAACGCTTTTAAATTATCTTTTGCTTTTACACTAATTTCAATGGCTTTTTCACATTTTTTGATCTCGTTATCAATTTCTAAATCTATAAAGTTTAATTGTTCGGTAAGGTCGGCTAGTAGTTTGGTTATTTTGAGGTTCACAAATTTTATTATTTCACATTAATTAGCCTTCTTTTTTTGTAGTGTATAGGTAAAATTCAAATAAAAATTGCTCTCTTCTATCAAATCAGTATTATTTTTTGGTAATCTTGAAATATAGATATATCCAATATCAAACTTTAGTGCTGGTTTTGGTTTGAAAGAAAAATTAGTAAATAATCGGTTGTGATCAAAAATATGTTGTGCATCCGTTCCACTAGCATTAATTAAAATTTCATCGCCAATTGTAGTATTAAATTTTGAAGTAAAATCATATCTAAATGCCAAGCGATTACGCAATCGAATTACATTTTCTACAGATCCTTCAAAAACACGATACTCTAAAGCCGTTCTATCTACTACAAAAAATTTATTTGCCAATTCGTGTTGTAATTCTACCGATGCTGAAAAGCGATATTCGTTTGTAGGTTTTACAACTGCATCACTTTGTTTTTGAATAATTTTGTAATTGGAAAAGTAAGCGAATGGTGATATTGCGTAAACCACATCTTTGTTTTGTTTGTAATATATCCAAGTTCTAAAGGTGTACATTAAATTTTTATCTAATAGATTATTGCTTTCAAAATCGTTTTGTCGTCGATGTTGCAGCTCTATATCTGTTTTTATTTTTTCGGTTACAGGAATACTTAATGTAGTTCTAAACCAACTATTTGTGTGTTCTTGAGCCATTATTTTTGGGGCAAAAAAGGCAACTGCTATTATTGAAATTATAGTATTTATTTTAATTTTCATTATTTTTATATTTGATTTTAAGTTTGATTAATGAGGTAATTTATCTCTAAAATAACCATATACCCAAGTGCCAACAATAGCAAAAAATAGCGTTACTAACATTACAGTTACTCCAGTTCCTATTTGGGCGAAAATTGGACCTGGACAAGCACCAGTTATTGCCCAACCTAAACCAAAAATAAGTCCGCCAATCATTTGTCCCTTATTGAAAGTTTTGTCGTGAAACTCAATTTTTTCGCCATAAATGG
The DNA here is from genome assembly GCF_029242675.1 of Flavobacterium sp. Taxonomy (GTDB): domain Bacteria; phylum Bacteroidota; class Bacteroidia; order Flavobacteriales; family Flavobacteriaceae; genus Flavobacterium. The sequence continues at coordinate 10,911 of NZ_JAQWTM010000149.1, read as the reverse complement.
TTTTGATTTTGAATTTTTTTATTAAAAAAACGGAAATTGCTCCAACCACAACTGCACTTCCAATAACGCCATACATATGAAATGATTGAAAACGAAACATTTCTTGAATACGATACCAACTAATTATTTCAGCTTTTATAAATACTATTCCGAATAACAATCCTACGATGAGGTATTTTATGTTATGATACCACTTGTGTTTCAAATGACTTTCGTTTATACAAATTGTATCTAATGAACGTGTTTCGAAATCTTTATTTTGATCTATGATTTTCATATTTTGTGGTTTTAAAGAGAAAGTATATAAGGAAGAATAAAATTTGCCATAATCAATCCGCCTACAAAAAAGCAGCACGTAGCAATTAGCGATGGTAATTGTAGGTTTGACAATCCAGAAATAGCGTGTCCGCTTGTACAACCACCAGCATATCGAGAACCAAAACCAATCATAAAGCCACCTACAACCATCATTAAAAATCCTTTAGCTGTAAAAAGATTTTCCCAAGAGAAAATTTCTGTTGGTAGCATTCCGTCGATGTTTGTTATACCATAAGTTGCTAATTCTGTTCTTAAATCATCACTAATAATCATTGGATTTGGATTTGATAAATAAGAAAATGCTAAAACACCACCAATAAGAATTCCGAGAATAAAAAACATATTCCAAATTTCTTTTTTCCAATCGTATTTAAAGAATGAAATGTTTGCTGGTAAGCAAGCTGCACAGGCGTGACGCAAGTTGGCACTAATACCAAAGTTTTTGTTTCCTAGAATAAGTAATGCTGGTACCGTTAGACCAACTAAAGGACCAGCAATGTACCAAGCCCACGGTTGTTTGATGAATTCTATAATTTCCATTTGTTATAATTTATTGATGCAAAATTGAACTATAAAAAAGTTTTGGTTTGTACCATTTGTCACATAACAAAAAAAAGTGCTCGATTTCTCAAGCACTTTTAGTATAAAACAGTTACGTTTGTTAGTTTACCATTACTTTTCTTGAAACATAAAATTTATTATCAAAGATAAAAGTGATAATAACCGTTTGATTTGAAGCGTTATCTATTTCAAAATTCATTGTATTATGACCTTGTTTAGCACTATCAATTTCGCCATCATCAATAATTTTTCCCTCAATGGATGAAATAAAGTAATCGATTGTTGTTGCGTAAGGCATATCGAATTCAATTTTTACTTTACCATTTGTGGTTGGATTTGGATAAACCGTTAATGAAAATGGATTTTTACCATCAATTTCTTGAACTCCAAGCGGTGGTGTTTTTATCAATTTTACTTCATAAATAACATTGTCTGCCGAAGTGGTTGAAGTTTGATTTCCAGTAAATGGATTTAAAGTCGGACTTTGAATTCCACCATAAATATGTCCAATTACAAACTCATTAGCATTAATATCAGTCAATTTTATTACTTCGTTATCAAAATGAGGTAAAGTTGTATTTGGAATAAATTCTGCACCAGCGCCTTTAAGATTTGGCATTTCAATTGGTAATTGATATTCGGTTAACGATCCATCAGCCAAACGAGTAACACGACTGATTGTTTTTACAAACGGCACATTATTGTCTTGAACCAACGTTGTTCCGTTGTAATAATATTGACTAATTCCACCAAAAAATAAAGAATGCATTCGATTATTGGTAGCATCAAACAAAGCCACTTTTCCTGAATGATAATTACTTAAATATTGATTGAAAGTAGTTTGTGGGAAATAGCCAGTATCTTTAATATCAACTGGATATAAAAATGGCAAATCAACATTTATTTGAAAAACACCCGATGAAATGGTATATCCTTCTGAACCATCAGGAAAAATTTGAGGCACAAGATTGTAATCTCTTCGGTGCAAATGTACGCCGTCTGTTATGGTTTCAAAATTACCAATACTCAATTGTGTACCAGAGTTGTCAATTGTGAATTTTTTTAATCCGTTGGCATACGTTTGTACAAATGTTGGATTGTTCATTGGGTTGTATCTTCCGTCAAAACGTTGTCCGCCAATCAAGTAAAAAGTGTTTCCAATTTTACCTAATTGTCCGCCAGTATTGGCGAAATTTTCATCAGTCATTTGTTTAAAATAGGATGTAATTGGATTTCCAGCGATGACAGCATTTATTAAATTTGGTACATCAACCGAAGTCAATTTATTAAAAGTAATATGATCATTAGCTGTTGTCGAAAAGGCATATCCACCAATAATATAAAGCGTATTTCCATCTTGATGAAAATTCATATTAGTAGATTGCAATTGCTCTTTTAAGCCAGTTGCTAGAGAATTTAGTGATGCCGACCAAAATTGTTGTGTGTTTACATCAACGACATAAATGTTGGTATTATTATTTGCATTTGGAAACGCATTGAAAGGTTGGCGCGCATGAATACCATCTAATCGACCGCCAATAATAAGCCATTTACCATTGTTTTGTCCAAAGGCATAGGAATGTAATCCAGGAAGATTAGGAATTGTTATTGGATTGAGTTGTACTTGATAATCAAATGTAGTTTGCGAAAAACTAATATATGAGATTAGTAGCAATACAACTTTTAAAAGTAGTTTCATTATTTGTTTTTTTTAAATTGTAAGTATAAAATTACAGTGTCTATTAGAAAATAGACACTGCAATAAAATAGAATTAAATTAGGATTTAAGATTTTTTAGCAGCGCAACAGCCACCTTTCTTTTCTGATTTTCCTTCAGAATCGCAAGATTTTTTTTCTGCTGATTTATTATTGGCACAACAACCACCTTTTGTTTCGGAAGCTGAACAGGTTTTTTCTGTTTTAACTTTCTTTTTCTTTTGAACTGGTTCTTGCTCTTGAGCGTTTGTATTTACAGAGAATAATAAAGTTAATGCTGCAATTATAATTGATTTTTTCATTTTATGTATTTTTTTATTTAAATATTAATTTTATTAATTATTTCCACAGCTACCGTTTGTACCACTTATTATAATATTATACTCTTCTAAAGTAATAAATTGAGGTATATACGATGAACTATTTGTTGTAAGTTGGCTAGTAAATGATCGTATGTGATTTTTTGAGCCACAAGTTAGATTCCCATAAACCTTTAACAAATCTTGTTTAGATGTATTGATAATAAAATCATCAATATCGTTGATGTCTAAATCTTCAATTGTTGCACCAACTTTTAATGCTTCAATTAATGAAATATCAGCTTGAGATGTTAAATTATTATATAATAATTGTAAATCTTGATTGTTAAAAACACCAATTTGTGATGATGCAGAATCTGGTACTCCATATTTATTAAGCATTTTTAGAATAGCGTCCATATGTTTTTGCTCACTTTGTGAAATATCATTAAAAATAGTTGTTTGGTATTTATTGAAATTATACATATAGACATCACGTGCTAGTTTTTCTTCTTCTCGAAGAAATTTTAAATCATTAGTTTCATTTTGTGTTAATGGAACTAAATTTTCATCTTTTGAACAGTTGCTTAACAGTATTGCTGTTATTAAAACAACTAAATATTTTATGTTTCTCATTTTGATATATTTTAAATTATTGTAAAATTTTAGTGTGTTATTTTTTACGATATTGAAAATATAGCTTCTGGAGGTTGCCAAATAGTTACGTTATAATTGGGAAATAAATTTTTGTGATATACTGATTTTTCTAATTTTTCAAAAGGAATAAATGAATATTTAAAATTATAATTTTGATTAAAAACTACAAAAGTCGCACTATTAAATGTTAAGTTTAAAATACATTTTTCTTTTTGGCAACCACCATCTGAAGTATCTTTTTTAGAATTACTTTTTCCACAAGATGATTGACATTTTTCGGCAAAGTGCATTTTTATAACTCTAACTGTTGGCAAAGCAGTTAAAGTTGTTAAATAGAAACAAATAAATAGTGCGAAAAATTTCATTGCGGTAAATATAATATAAAAATCTAATTTATTTTGTCATATTTCCAACGGCACAACTCACAAAAGATTTTCCTTTATGCAATAAGGTATTGTGTCCTTTTTCGGGATAACCTAGTTTTGATAGTGTTGCTACTAATACTTCTCTTTCAGCTTTAGAATTTACAGTTATTGTGTCACTTTCTTTATCAATAGTAACATCTGAAACGGTTTCTATTTTTTGCAATGCGGTTTTTATGCTGTTCATACAACCACCACATTTAATGTTTTCAACTTCTATTATATGTATCATTTGGTTTTATTTATTTTATATTTTTCATCATAAGAAACTATTTCTTGCAATGTTTTTAGTGCTATCTCTTCTTTACTAACAAGTAGTATTTCGGAAAAATTGGTATTCATACTTACATTTAAAACGCCTTCAATTTCAAGGAATTTTGATGATACGGTTTTCATACAACCACTACAAGTGATGCCTTCAAAGTGGTATAGATTGACTTGACTAAAGTCGTTTTTTTGAAACTCTATAAACAATTCTGTATTGGCTCTTGTTGGTATTGAATTATTTGCCACACCAATAGAATTGAATACAAATGACTTATGGAATAATTGCTCGTATTCTTTAGCATTTCCTCCAAATGGCGGACTGACTTCAAAATCTCGATTGAATAATAATCCGGCAAGTATACCGTGATTGGATAATAATTGATGCATTTTCCATACATATTTTTGGCGCATTGTTGGTGGTAATGCACAAAAAAATGTTTGTTCGATTATCAAATCATACGATCCTTGATGCTCAAAAAAATCGCCTAAAACAACTGATATGTTTTTATTGTTTTCAAATTTATTTTTAAGATTTTCTACTAATGTTGGCGCAATATCAATTACTGTTATATTAGTAAAACCTTGTTGCAATAAATATTCTGCTTCATAGGTATTACCGCAACCAGGAATAAGTATTGCAATTTCTTTATTTTTTATTTTATCGATATACGATTTTATAGGTGGCGATACTTCGCCTAAATCCCAACCTGTGGCATTGGCTTGGTATTGATTGTCCCAATAGGTTTTATCTAGTGGTAAATCGCAAGTTACGACACAACATTTTTCATCACTCATAATATTCTAATTGATAATCACCAATGTGTTTTTTGTTTTCTGAAATAGATTTTTTGTGTTTAAAATAGTTTCCAATTCCTATTATAAAAATGACAAAAGAAATAACAAATAAACCAATCTCGATATAGAAACTATTTTCTACTTTTAATAGATTTCTCAAACTTAATCCTGCAATTAAAAAGTACATTGCAGTTCGCAAAAAAGCTAAAAAAGTAGATTGATTGGCAAGTTCTGTTCTTTGTAATGCCAAACGTTCTCTTAAAATTAAATCTTTGTTTATAGCTTTTTGGTCGTTCATTTATTTTTTGTTTGTATTGATACCAAAAGGTAAATACAACGGACAAAAACTAATAAAACTAGTAAGTAAAAACGCAACTGCTAATACACCAAGAACAATTGCTACTGTGCCATTAATTACATTGGTGTAATACAAAACGCCTACAATTAATGCTAAAAGAATGCGAATGAATTTATCCGCTGTACCCATATTTCTTTTCATATTATTTGTTTTTAAAGTTATTATAATACTGTAAAATTACTTTTTAAAAACAACAAGTAATGTGATATTTATCACACGGTGAAGTTTTAAACTTTAAAATGTTTTTTCTAAAACAATTTCAATAACCTGATCAGTTGTTAGTATATCTTTTTGTTCCCAAATTAATTCTCCTTTGTCATACAATAATAAAGCTGGTCTAGTTATAGCGTTATGCTTTTTTGCTAAATCTGGAAAATCATCTGCATCAATAGAAATAATAAATATTCTTTTGCCAATATTTTTTTTGACTTTTTCTATAACCATTTTTTGTAAAAAACACGGATCACAATAGCGTGAAGTAATGCTTACCAATACTGGATTTTGGGTATTTATAACTTCGTTAAATTCTTTTTCACTCATAATTTATATAAAATCAATAAAAGTTTGAATGGTACTTTATTACCATTCAAACTTACAAACAAACAACTTAAAAACTTTTTTTATACTCTATTTCAGTTTTATTGACTATTATGCAACTACATTTATTATATAAATTTTCTAATATTCATCATAAAACCAAGATGAATTCCTTCGTGGTAATTATTGAAATTTATGGCTTCTTCAAATGTAGCCAAATGAAAACCGATATGGGTTTCGTATTCTGAAAATGCAACAAACTTTCCGTTTGCATAATCGTCTTTGGTTTGTTGAATTAATGAAATTAGTAACTCTTTTATTTCGTTAACTTCTTCTTGCGTTGTGGTTTGTGTAGGTACAGAGCCGTATTTGTATTTGTTATGAAACTCTTTAGAAATGTAAACTGGCATACCCGACAATCGATAAATTAATCCTTGTTGAGTTGTAATGATATGACCTACATTCCAAATCAGATTGTTTTTAAAACCTTCAGGGATTTTATTGAGTTGCTCTAAAGTGTAATTTTCTAATAACTCTAAATGTAATTTTCGGTTGGTTTCCCAAATTTTAAATGTTGATTGCATCGTTTATTTTTTTAACATTCCATTTACATCTTCCCAATTGCCACCATTAGTGATATTTTTTATACCATTTTTTTCTAAAATAGTTATAGCTTGACTGCTTCTATTACCACTTCTACAAAATACAACAATCTTTTTTTTACCTTTAAATTTTGCTATCTGACGTTCAACTTGATCTAACGGAATATTAACTGCTCCTATTACGCTTCCTTGAGCAAATTCAGCTGGCGTTCTAACATCGACATAAAAAGTTTCATTTTTTTTTGATGCTTTTACCTTTTGAGTTGTTTGTTTTTTTGAAACAGGTCTTGTGTTTTGGGCACTACTTGTATTACTCGATATAGCGAAGAATAAAAACAGAAAACAAATTTTCACTAGGTTTTTCATCGTTTATTTACTGATAACTGCATTTACATCTTGCCAAGTTCCACCATTGGTAACATTGGTAAAACCATTTTGTTCTAAAATTGATTTGGCTTGGCTGCTACGATTACCGCTTCGGCAAAAAACTACAATGTTTTCTTTATCTTTAAACTTTGCCAATTGATTTTGTACTTGGTCTAACGGAATGTTTACTGAACCTTTAACATTGCCATCGGCAAACTCCCCAGATGAGCGAACATCTACAAGAAATGCTCCTTCATTTACGATAGTGGCTAAATTTTCATTACTACCACCAGCACCAAATATATTATTGAAAAATCCCATAGTTATTTTTTTAAATGTTATTGAATTATGCTTTTAGCACTTTACTTTGACAAACAAAATCTGTTTTTGGAACCGTTGTTTTTGCTATGGCATTAAAACCGCCTTCAATTTCGGTAAAGTTTCTGTAACCACGTGCTTGCAGAATAGATGCTGCCATCATAGAACGGTAACCACCAGCACAATGCATATAAAAATGTTCTTCGGGATTAATATCTTTTACCCATTCGTTGATATATGCCAATGGTCGGCTGTAGGCTTCATCAACGTGTTCTGCTTCATATTCACTTTCTCTACGCACATCAACAACTTTACTTTCACCCACTTTTAGTTCATTAGCAAATTGATCAGCCGTAATTCTGTTAACAGTATCAACTTCATAACCTGCTTCTTTCCAAGCATCAAAACCATATTTTAAATGACCTATCAGATTATCAAAACCAACACGGCTTAAACGAGTTACTGTTTCTTCTTCCATACCTAATTCTGTTACCAACAAAATTGGTTGTTTAACATCGGCAATTAATGCACCAACCCAAGGAGCAAAATCGCCAGTTATTCCGATGTTGATAGATTGCGGAACATATCCTTTTGCAAAAACACCATTATCACGAGTATCTAATATTAATGCACCTGTTTCTTCTGCAACTACTTCGAATTCGGTAGCATTTATTGCTTTCATTCCGTTATTGAAAACCATATCAAAACTTTCAATACCTTTTTTGTTCATTGCGACATTCATTCCGAAATAAGCTGGTGGAGGCAATAAACCATCAGTTACTTCTTTTACGAATTCGGCTTCGGTCATATTGGCACGTAAAGCATAATTTTTTTCTTTTTGTTCGCCAATTGTAGAAACTGTTTCTTTGCTCATATTTTTACCACAAGCAGAACCTGCGCCGTGAGCTGGATAAACGATAACATCATCAGCCAAAGTCATCACTTTATCTCGTAATGAATGAAATAAAATAGCCGCCAACTCATCTTGTGTCATTGAAGCTGCTTTTTGAGCTAAATCTGGGCGACCCACATCACCAATAAATAAAGTATCACCAGAAAAAATGGCGTGATCGTTTCCATCAGCATCAATTAATAAATAGGTTGTACTTTCCATAGTATGACCAGGTGTGTGCAATACTTTAATCTTGATATCGCCAATTTCAAACACTTGATTGTCTTTTGCAGAAATAAAATCAAATTCAGGAGCTGCATTTGGACCGTATACAATAGCTGCACCAGTTTGTTTGCTTAAATCTAAATGACCAGAAACGAAATCGGCGTGAAAATGAGTTTCAAATATGTATTTAAGTTGTACTCCATCTTGTGCTAATCTGTCGGTGTACGGTTTAGTTTCACGTAGTGGGTCAATAATTGCAGCTTCGCCATTTGACGTAATGTAATAAGCACCTTGCGCTAAACATCCTGTGTAAATTTGTTCTATTTTCATATCTATTAAATTTTAAGTTATTGATTTATTGATGCAAATGTATATGATGCAAATGGGTTGTATAGTGACAAAAGTTACATAGATAATTATTTATGAAAAATAATTGTTTACTAAATTTATTTGAATACATTTGCAAAGTGAATGTTCACTAACTTGTTATGATAATGAAAAAAGAAACATCTGATAGGCAAATTGAAATTATAGAAGCGGCAGGAAAGCTATTGATGGAGAAAGGCATTAAAGGTCTAACTACTAAAAACCTTGCTCAAGAAATGAATTTTTCTGAAAGTGCATTGTATAGACATTTTAAAGATAAAGAAGCGATTATAACCCATTTTATAAGCTATTTGTCAGAAAATATTAACACAAGATTTGAAAATATTTTAAATTCTGAATTGAATGCGGAAGAAAAGTTAACTGCTCTTTTTAAAAGTCAATTTTCTTTTTTTAATGTAAATCCACATTATATAGTAATTGTGCTTTCTGATGGGCTTTTAGACGATTCGGAAGTTATAAAAAATGAAATCTTAAAACTGATACAAACCAACTCAATTGTATTTTTAAAAGTGATTAAGGAAGGTCAAAATAATAAAACATTTAATCAAGAAATTGATGCTGAATATTTAGTTCATTTTGCAATGGGAACTTTTAGACTACAAATGCTAAAATGGAAGTTAGCCAATTTTAGTTTTGATATAGAAAAAAAAGGAATGGAGACGATGAATAATTTATTGAAACTACTTAAAAATAGAGCATCAAAACCAAATAGCGTAACTAATTAAAATAATATTTTTTTGAATGATAAAGTTAGTAAATATTCACAAACTAAAAAATACATTGTTGCTAATAATAGTTAGTAATTCAACAATTTTAGCACAAGAAAGCAAAGCGTTTTCATCATTAAATGAAGTTTTGGAGTTTTCGAAAAGTAAAAATTATGTATTTCAGAATGCAAAATTTCAAACGCAATTGGCATCTTTAACGAAAAAGACTGCGATTGGAAATGTTTTTAATCCAAAAATGAATACAAGTGCTCAAGCGTTAAACAACATTAATCAGCAAGTTAGTTTTTTGCCAGCAGAAGCTTTTGGAGGTGTATCAGGAAGTTTTAAAGAAGTAGTTATTGGGCAACAATATGTTTCTACTTTCAACATTCAGCCGCAATTTGATATTTTAAATTTATCCGCTATTGCTCAAATAAAATCGGCGAAAATAAACGAGCAATTGGTTGAAAATCAAAATAAAATAAATGAGCAGAATTTGTATGATAAAATAAATGCGGTTTACTTCAACATACTTTCGTTTAATGGGCAAAAAGAGATTTTGAATGAAAATTTATCTATTGCAGAAACAATTCTAAAAATTGTATATCAAAAATATAATGAAGGAATTGCCCGAAAACAAGAAGTAAATGAAGCCGAAGTGAATTTTATTTCAATAAAAGATAAATTAGAACAACTTGAAATGAATACTAAAATACAGTATCAAATTTTAGATTTATTTTTTGAAAACACTATTAAAGCAGAATTAAAACAAACGCTCTGGTCTTATGAAAACCAAACTAACACATTGACAACCAATTCTAATTTACAAACCCAAAACATTGATTTACAAAAGCAATTAACGCAACAAGAGCATAAATCCTTACTATTTCAAAACCTTCCAGTATTATCATTTGTATCGTCATTTAATTGGCAAAATTTGAGTAATACTAATTTTTTTGCTTCTGGTTCCAATTGGCAAAACTTTAATTATATAGGATTAAAATTGGGTTGGGAATTGCCAACAGTGCAGCGTTTGTCAAATACAAAAAGTAAACAGATTCAACTTGAAACATTAAAAAATAATGTTGAACATAGTATAAAAGAAACTAACAATAGCAATGAGCAAATGGTTTTAGAATATGAGAAATCGCTGCTACAAATTATCAATTATAAAAAAATATATGAGTTAAAAAAAGATACTTACGAAAAAAATTTCAATCAATTTAAAGAAAATATTTTACCTCTGGATAAACTCTTGATTTCACAAAATGATATGCTAATAAGTAAAATAAATGTTATTACTGTTTTGGCTAATGTTGGTTTTAACGTAAATAAAATAGAAATAAATAATAAATTTTAAAATGAAAAAAATCTCAATCATACTAACAATCTTTACGGTTATTTCTTGCAGCAAAAATCAAGAAACGCTACCCATAACAAAAGATATAAAAGAACTCGTTTTTGCATCTGGTCAACTAGAATGG
>NZ_JAQWTM010000145.1 GCF_029242675.1 Flavobacterium sp. | reverse complement strand
GAAATTTCTAACGAGGAAGAAAAAACTTTTGCTCCTGATTTCTGGAATAACGCCAGAGAAGCAGAACTAATTGTAAAGAACCTTAGAAATAAGAAAAAATGGATCGAGGACTACAATAAAGCCATCGAACTTACGGATGAATTACAACTTGCTTATGAGTTTTATAAGGAAGGAGAACTCACTGCTGAGGAACTCGATGAGCAACATCTAGCGACTGAAAACCATCTGGAAGCCATTGAATTCAAAAACATGTTATCAGATGAAGGTGATAGTTTAAGTGCTGTTTTGCAAATCACGGCTGGTGCCGGTGGTACTGAAAGTTGCGATTGGGCATCGATGCTCATGCGTATGTACATGATGTGGGGCGAAAAGTACGGCTATAAAATCAAGGAATTAAACTACCAAGAGGGAGAGGTTGCCGGTATCAAAACCGTAACGCTCGAGTTTGAAGGCGATTATTCTTTTGGGTATCTAAAGGGCGAAAATGGTGTGCATCGTTTGGTGCGTATTTCTCCTTTTGATAGCAATGCCAAGCGTCATACGTCCTTTGCTTCTGTTTATGTGTATCCGTTGGTGGACGATAGTATCGAAATCGAAATCAATCCTGCCGATATCGAAATTACGACCTCACGCTCTAGTGGAGCGGGTGGACAAAACGTAAATAAGGTAGAGACAAAAGTACAATTGTACCATAAACCAACTGGAATTCAGATTCAGTGTTCAGAAACCCGTTCTCAGCAAGACAACAGACAGCGCGCTATGCAAATGCTTCGTTCCCAATTGTACGAAATCGAATTGAAGAAAAAGCAAGAACAGCGCGCCGATATTGAAGCAGGAAAAATGAAAATCGAATGGGGTTCCCAAATTAGGAATTACGTCATGCAACCCTACAAACTGGTGAAAGATGTTCGAACCGGACACGAAACTAGTAACGTAGATGGTGTGATGGACGGACAAATTGATGACTTCCTAAAAGCCTACCTAATGATGATGGGGCAAAAAGAGGAAGAATAACTAATTATTTTTGCCCAACTTTATTTTCAATCGAATAGTTTACAACCCGACAGGAGCAATTTCTTGTCGGGTTTTTTATTTTTGGCTACGGTTACCCCTGTTTAGCTTACCAATTATTCTAAAACACAAACGGACGACAGTAATTTATTCACAAAAAAACAACCAAAAACATATTTTTAGTTAATCTTAGCCTTAGTATTCGTAAAGGATTTGGAAAACTAGTTTCTATTTCTTTTATTTGAATTCAATTAAACTATTTACAACCACACCACCTATGAAATCGTATTCTGTCCAAGAAATTAATGAAGTCCTTAAAGGAGAAATTGTTGGTAACACTTCACATCTTGTTACTGCACCCGAACAATTAGAAGCAGCAGCTGAAACTGAAATTTCATTTATTGGAAATAGAAAATACGAAAAAATCTGGGCGACATCTAAGGCTTGCGTTGCCGTGGTCAATGAAGATATCTCCATTGAACCTGGCGAAAACAAAGCTTTTATCAAAGTAAAAAATGCCGATTTAGCCATGTCGCAAGTGCTAGAGTTATTTGCACATCCTATGCCTGTTTTTTCAGTAGATATTCATCCTTCGGCAGTAGTCGATAATACAGCGACAATTGGTGCTGGTGCTAAAATTGGTGCCGGATGTTACATTGGTCCTGACGTAAAAATTGGTACTAACGCTATTCTCTATCCAAATGTTACGATTCTGGATGCTTCTACTATTGGTAACAATACCGTTATTTGGTCCAGTAGTGTGGTTAGAGAACGTTGTCACATTGGTAACGATTGCATCATCCATCCTAACGCAACGATTGGTGCAGATGGTTTTGGTTTCAGACCTTGCCCGCAAAGAGGTTTGGTTAAAATTCCGCAAATAGGAAACGTAATCATAGGCAACGGAGTCGAAATTGGAGCTAACTCCTGTGTCGATAGAGGAAAATTCAGCTCTACCGTTTTGGGCGATGGTTGTAAAATTGACAATTTAGTACAAATAGGACATAACAGTAAACTCGGTCGTTTTTGCATTATGGCAGGACACAGCGGTTTAGCAGGATCAGTAACCTTAGGCGATGGCGTTATCATTGGCGGAAGCGCTTCTATAAAAGACCATACTACTTTGGGAAGTGGGGCAACAATTGGTGCAGGCTCAGGCGTTGTAAGTGACGTTCCAGCCGGTAAAACGGTTTTAGGATATCCTGCAGTCGAAGCTCGTGATGCCTTGAAACAATGGGCCATTTTAAAAAGACTAGTTAATGATTCTAAGAAATAAACCACTAGAATTTATCATATTCATAAAAAAACAGAAGTTCGCTTCTGTTTTTTTATGTTTAAAGCGAAAATATTTTAGAATCGGTTCCAAATAATAAAAATTATTTCGATTGATTTTGTAATTTAGCACCAACTATTTATAACCTTATTACAACATGGATTTAAACTTCAACAAAAACGAAGATCACAATAAACTTTTATTATCACAGTTAAAACACAACCTTTCTAAAGTTAAATTAGGCGGTGGTGAAAAAAGAATTGCAAAATTACATGCCGAGGGAAAAATGACCGCCAGAGAGCGCATCGATTATTTGCTAGACCCAAAAGCCAAAGCTATCGAAATTGGTGCTTTTGTAGGCGAAGGAATGTACAAAGAACACGGTGGCTGCCCATCAGGTGGTGTTGTGGTTAAAATAGGATTTATCCGTGGCAAGCAATGCGTAGTCGTTGCTAACGATGCCACAGTAAAAGCAGGCGCTTGGTTCCCCATTACCGCCAAGAAAAACTTGCGTGCACAGGAAATCGCAATGGAAAACCGTTTGCCCATCATTTATTTAGTAGATAGTGCTGGAGTGTATTTACCAATGCAAGATGAGATTTTCCCTGACAAAGAACACTTTGGACGCATCTTTAGAAACAATGCGCAAATGAGCAGCATGGGAATCACCCAAATTTCGGCTATCATGGGTAGCTGCGTGGCTGGTGGTGCCTACTTGCCTATCATGAGCGACGAGGCCATTATTGTAGAAGGAACAGGAAGTATTTTCCTTGCCGGAAGCTATTTGGTAAAAGCCGCTATTGGCGAAACCATCGATAACGAAACTTTGGGTGGCGCAACAACACACTGCGAAATATCCGGTGTTACGGATTACAAAGCCAAGGACGACAAAGACGCCTTAGACAAAATAAAAAATATCGTTGATAAAATTGGAGACTACAACACCGCTGGTTTCAGCCGTGTGAAAGCCGAAAAACCAGCTTTAGACGAAAAAGAATTATACGGAATCCTTCCGAAAGCACGTAACGAGCAATACGATATGATGGACATCATCAATCGATTGGTGGACAACTCAGAGTTTGAAGCCTACAAAGACGGTTACGGACAAACGATCATCACCGGTTACGCTCGCATCGACGGTTGGGCAGTAGGAATTGTGGCCAACCAACGAAAAGTCGTGAAAACCAAAAAAGGCGAAATGCAATTTGGAGGCGTAATCTACTCCGATAGTGCTGACAAAGCCACTCGTTTCATCGCGAATTGCAACCAAAAGAAAATTCCACTAGTATTTGTACAAGACGTTACCGGATTTATGGTAGGGTCAAAATCAGAGCAAGGCGGAATCATTAAGGATGGTGCCAAAATGGTGAATGCCGTAAGTAACTCCGTAGTGCCTAAATTCACCGTGATTGTAGGGAACTCCTACGGTGCCGGAAACTATGCTATGTGTGGTAAGGCTTACGATCCTCGATTAATTTTTGCTTGGCCAAGCGCGGAGCTAGCCGTAATGGGAGGAACACAAGCCGCCAAAGTTTTGGCACAAATCGAAGCTTCGTCCTTGAAAAAAAGTGGTGAACTAGTCGATGCCGAAAAAGAAGCCGCGCTATTCGCTAAAATC
>NZ_JAQWTM010000143.1 GCF_029242675.1 Flavobacterium sp. | reverse complement strand
ATGATAACTGGAAATACTGCATTATTAGCATCAAAACTATAAACATAATCAGAGCCTGTGGTTTGGTTTCCATCAGTAATTAAAATGGTAGGAAAAACGACGTTTTTATTGATAACCTTTAAATCCTTTGCTATCGCATCTAAATTGGTTTGCTTTCCTTTAAAATTCAATGTATCAAGTGGCTTCGCTTCACTATCAAACTGATAGGTTTGCACCGCATACTTTTCTTGGATGGCTGGATTCTCTTGTAGTTTTTTAACAATTAAGCTTGCGGTAGTTTCTGCTTTTAGGTTCGCGATAGAACTTGAGTTGTCTACTGCTATCGCTAGCGAAGGTTTTATAATTTCTAAGGTAGAGCTTGAAATTATTGGATTAATTAATAAAAGCAGCACTCCAAAAATGGATAAAAAACGCAAAAAAGCCAAAAACAAGTTTACTTTCGACTTGTTTTTGGCTTTATATAAGTATTGAAAATAGGATAAACCAGCAGCTATTAATATTGAAACAAATAGTAATAGCAAGGTAGGTGTTGTCATAATTCAATAGTATTCAGTGTTCAGTAGTAGTCATCAGTAAATCCCAATAACTTTCCCGAATTTTAATTCTTAAGTAAGCATTCCTCCGTCAACATTCATCACTTGACCTGTTACATACGCACTCATGTCTGAGGCGAAAAACAAACAAGCATTTGCTACATCTTCAGTCGTTCCGCCACGTTTCAACGGAATTCCGTCTCTCCATCCTTGAACAACATCATCGTTTAATTTAGCAGTCATTTCCGTTTCAATAAAACCAGGTGCAATCGCATTACAACGTATGTTACGTGATCCTAATTCCAATGCCACCGACTTAGTAAAACCAATTACTCCTGCTTTAGAGGCAGCATAATTCGTTTGTCCCGCGTTTCCTTTCACTCCCACCACACTACTCATATTAATGATAGATCCTGAGCGTTGTTTCAAGAAAGTGCGCTGAATCGCTTTGGTCATGTTAAAAACCGACTTCAAGTTCACATCAATCACTTTATCAAAGTCTTCTTCAGACATACGCATTAATAAGTTGTCCTTAGTAATACCAGCATTATTGATTAAGATGTCAACTGTACCAAACTCAGCAATTACAGCATCTACCATCGCTTGTGCTTCGTTAAAATTCGCTGCGTTAGATTGGTATCCTTTTGCTTTAATTCCTAAAGCGTTCAATTCGTTTTCTAAAGCAAGCGCTGATTCAACAGATGAACTGTATGTAAAAGCAACATTTGCGCCGTGTTTTGCAAAAACTTCAGCAATTCCTTTTCCTATTCCACGACTTGCGCCTGTTATAATGGCAACCTTTCCTTCTAGTAATTTCATATTCAAAAATTAGTTTATTTTTTATTTGAAGCTATTCCTGCTATCCGTTGCAATCTTTTTAATCCGCTACCGCGTATAAAAAAGGATTTCCACTTCTATCAGGGCTAAAAACGACTCGTCAAATATATACTATTTCCTTTTTTAAAAAAAATTTCAATCTGAATTACCTTCAAAAAACAGGAAGTTTATAGTTAAAATAACGATGCACTAACTTATCCCAAAAACCAGCATAAATAGCCACCACAGTAAACAACAATAAAAACAAATGATAAAAAGCATTCCCAATTAAATCGAAAAAATCTAATTTGCCATCGGCAAAGCTCAAAATCAAAAGAACTTGCGCACCATAGGGTAAAATCCCTTGAATTACACACGAAAATATATCCAGTATTGCTGCTGTTTTCTTAGGATTCAAATCGTATTCATCATTAATTTCCTTGGCAATCGTCCCTGTAATTACAATCGAAACCGTATTATTAGCAATAGCAAGATTGGTCAATCCAACCAAAGTTCCAATTCCCATTTGCGCTGATTTCTTGCTTTTGATTCGTCTTTTTATTTGATACAGAATGTAATCAATGCCACCTGCTTTATCCACCATCGCTGCTAAACCACCTGATAACATCGACAATAAAAAAATCTCGGTCATGCTGGTGAATCCCTCGTAGATCTTTTGGGTAAATTCCATGACCGTAAAATGATTCCCATACAAACCTATTAATCCCGCTGCTATAGTTCCAATTACCAAAGTTGTAAAAACATTTACCCCAACTAGAGCAAGCACAATCACTAAAACATAAGGAACAATGGCGATCCATTCAAAGTCGGTTTTAGCAATAGGCACAGCGGTAATATCTGAATTTAGCCCTAGATAAAAGAAAAGCAATATGGTAATAATTGCAGCCGGAAAAGCAATAAATAAATTGATTTTAAATTTATCTTTCAAGTCGGTACCTAATGATTGTGTGGCAGCAATAGTCGTATCTGATATCATTGATAAATTATCACCTAGCATCGAGCCACCTAATAAAGCTCCTGCAATTAATGGTAACGAAGCTCCACTAGAAGTTGCTAAACTCACTGCAATAGGACCAATCGCTACAATCGCACCTACTGATGTTCCCGTTGCAGTTGACAAAAAAGCAGCAATTAAAAATATCCCTAGCGGAAAATAAGCCACATCAATGTTATTGATTCCAAGACTTACCACGGCATCAACACCGCCCATTGCTTTACTGACCACTGCAAAGGCACCGGCTAGCAAATAAATCAAACACATGGTCATGATTTTGCTTTCGCCACAGCCTGCAATCAAGGTTTCTACTTTAGCATCTGTACTGGATTTGTAAAGTATAAAGGCAGCTATAATTCCAAGAACCACGGCTACTGGCGACGGAAAAGCATAAAAATCGTTAAGCCAGATTCCGGCTCCTAAAAATGTGAAAATAAAAATGAATAACGGAATTAATGCCCAGGCATTTCCTTTTGTTCTAAAATGATTTGTCATAAAAATGTGTACTAAATGAAACAATTAGAACGACAAGAAAAATCCGATAGTGTTTGTGTGAAAACAACATTTTTTCCAAAGGATTTGGCTTATCGTTTTAGCACCTTGCTCGTTGTTGCAGGTTGCTATCTCATAATGAGATTCGTGATAACGGCTGCAAAAATAGTACATAAATTAATAAAACAAGAACAAAATCATAACTTTTATCATTTTACCATAAAAAAAGCCTTACCGAAGTAAAGCTTTATATAAATTAATTATTTTTTTAGAAACAGACTAGAAAGCCACATTCCATCTTGGTAATCTACCGTTTTCATCTAAGAAATTTTGTAGCACCTGTCCTTCTACTGCTGTAGGGATTGCTTTTGATTTATCATTGAAAGTTTCGTACCAAACCACTTCAATAAGACTAATATCTTCTTTAATCATTTGTGCTGGCCAAGAATATTTTCTTCCTGTTTTTGCAAATTGGTGCCCTTCAACAATTTTGTCATTTAAACCACCATTTTTTATTTTCAAGCTACCATCATTCTGTACCGTTCCAGTAGAACCTACCATGATTAGTTCTTTTTCTTCCGCTACAGCGTACACTAAAAACACACCACTCCCTTCAGATGCGTTGCAAACTTCTTCTAAGCTGTCCGTTGTTGAAAATGAAAATTGATTAGTTACCTTGAATTTTTTTAATTCCTTATACATATTTTATTATTTATTTTATTTGGCTTTCACAAAAAAATACCCCACAAGAAGTGAGGATTACTACAACCATATGTTTCATTTACTAAAATAACAGACGACTTGTCCCCTATTTTTAATAAAGTGCAAAGGTATTCCTTTAATTCAATTTATAACAAGAAAGCCCCACAAAAATGTGAGGCTTTCTTTATTTATTAGTCAAATAGTGACTATCCTAAAACTTCTTTTACTTTTTTACCAATCTCAGCTGGAGAATCTACAACGTGAATTCCACATTCTCTCATGATTTGTTTTTTAGCTTCAGCTGTATCATCAGATCCACCAACAATAGCACCTGCATGTCCCATTGTACGTCCTGCTGGAGCTGTAACTCCTGCGATGAAACCTACAACTGGCTTACGGTTACCATCTGCTTTGATCCAGTGTGCTGCATCTGCTTCTAGTTGACCACCAATCTCACCGATCATTACGATACATTCCGTTTCTGGGTCGTTCATTAACAATTCAACTGCTTCTTTAGTAGTAGTTCCAATAATTGGATCTCCACCAATACCAATAGCAGTAGTGATTCCTAAACCTTGTTTTACAACTTGGTCAGCCGCTTCATACGTTAATGTTCCTGATTTAGATACAATACCTACAGTTCCTTTTTCGAAAACAAAACCTGGCATAATACCTACTTTAGCTTCACCTGGAGTAATAATACCAGGACAGTTAGGTCCAATTAATCTAGCGTTTCTTTCTTTAACGTAAGCATTCGCTTTGATCATATCAGCAACAGGAATTCCTTCCGTAATAGCAATAATAACTTTAATTCCTGCATCAGCAGCTTCCATAATAGCATCAGCTGCGAAAGCGGGTGGTACGAAAATGATTGTTGTATCTGCTCCAGCGATTTCAACTGCATCTTTAACAGTATTAAATACTGGAAGGTCTAAATGAGTAGATCCTCCTTTTCCTGGAGTTACACCACCAACAACGTTAGTACCGTACTCAATCATTTGAGAAGCATGGAAAGTTCCTTCGCTTCCTGTAAATCCTTGAACAATTATTTTGGAATCTTTATTAACTAAAACACTCATGATATCTATTTTATGTGATTTTTATATTTGTCTTGCAAAAGTAAGGTTTTGAAAATTATTTTGAGCCTTTTTACTACCAAAATAAATTAAGATAATTGACTCATTTGGTACCCACGATATAATTTATCATCTTTTATTTCCCAAATGGTCATAAAATGCGCTAGTAACATCTCTTCTCTGGGGTTTTCAACGGTTTTAACAAAATGAGCATAACGAACGCTAATTAAATTATCTTCGGCAACTATGTGGCTAATTCTAATATTAGAACGAACATAGGCTTGACCCAATTCATCAGCTAATTTTAATAAGGACGAAGCATCTAGCTGAATAAAACCTGTACTACTATTCCAGTCTAGCTTCACATCCGGATGTAAAAATTCCTTCATAACAGTGCTATCAATCAAAGCATCTGATTTATAAAATTTTTGAACAAACTCTTTTGCTGTCATAATTATTTTAATTTACTTATAATTTCTGGTATTTTCTTGATATTGGCTAATTGCTTCAATTTCTCTCTTGATTCTTCAATTGGAGTTCCAAAATAGGTTTTTCCGCCTTCAACTGATTTTGTAACGCCAGTTTGACCTAAAATAACCGCTTTCTCACCAATAGTTATTCCACTAGTGGTACCAACTTGTCCCCAAATAGTAACTTCATCTTTGATTATTACACAACCAGCAATCCCTGTTTGTGAAGCAATTAAACATTTTTTTCCAATAACCGTATCATGACCTACATGAACTT
This sequence comes from Flavobacterium sp., assembly GCF_029242675.1. Lineage (GTDB taxonomy): Bacteria > Bacteroidota > Bacteroidia > Flavobacteriales > Flavobacteriaceae > Flavobacterium. The sequence continues at coordinate 4,921 of NZ_JAQWTM010000143.1, read as the reverse complement.
GGTTGTCTAATTTCGTTCCTTCTCCAATAATCGTATCTCCAGTAACTCCTTTATCTATAGTACAAAGCGCTCCAATTCCAACATTATTTTGAACAACTACTCTACCTCCTGATATTAATTGGTCAAATCCATCTTCTCTCTTTTTGTAATAAAAAGCATCAGCACCAAGAATAGAGCCGGAGTGAATGATTACATTGTCTCCGATTACGGTGTGATCGTATAAAACCACATTAGGATGAATCAAGCAATTTTTACCTATAACAACATGGTTCCCTATAAATACATTAGGTTGAATGATGGTACCTTCCCCAACACTAGCCGAAGAGGCGACTGCTGCCGTAGCTGCAGTAAAAGGTTTGAAATGCTTTGTAAGGGTATTGAAATCTCTAAAAGGATCATCAGAAATCAGTAAGGCTTTCCCCGCTGGACAATCCACTTTTTTATTGATTAAAACAATGGTTGCTGCTGAGTTTAATGCTTTATCATAGTATTTAGGATGATCTACAAAAACGATATCACCTTCTTCTACAACGTGAATTTCATTCATACCTGAAACCGGAAAACTAGCTTCACCCACGAATTCGCAGTTGATAAGTGTCGCAATTTCATCTAAAGAATACTTTCTAGAAAATTTCATAAATTACTTTAAAAGGATAAAAATTAGAAAATGTGACCTAGCAACTAGTGTCACATTTTCTAAAAAAGGTCTAATCTATTCTTTTACGCGTTCCATGTAAGAACCCGAAGCAGTATCAATCTTGATTTTATCACCTTCGTTAATAAACAAAGGTACGTTTACAGTAGCTCCTGTTTCAACAGTTGCTGATTTAGTTGCATTAGTAGCTGTATTTCCTTTAATTCCAGGCTCTGCGTAAGTAACTTCTAATATAACTGAAGCTGGCATATCTACTGAAAGTGGTAAATCCGTTTCGGTATTAATACTTACCATTACACTCTCTCCTTCTTTTAACAAATCAGGTGAGTCTAAAATGTTTTTGTTCAAAGAAATTTGCTCAAAAGATTCTGTATTCATAAAATGAAATTCATCTCCTTCAGGATATAAAAACTGAAATTTATGATTTTCAACTCGTACTTCTTCAATTTTATGTCCAGCCGAAAAAGTATTATCCAATACTTTACCGTTGCTTAAGCTTCTTAATTTAGTTCTAACGAATGCAGGTCCTTTTCCTGGTTTAACATGAAGGAATTCAATGATTTTATAAATATCATTGTTGTACTTAATACACAATCCGTTTTTAATATCTGATGTAGATGCCATTTTATTTGCGTTAAGCCACTAGCAATTTGCCGGTAGCGATTTATATTTAATTTTGAAAACTAATAATTACCCGTGTATCCTTTCATAACACCTCTCGAAGAGTTTCTGATGAAATCAATAATTTCATCTCGTTCCGGAGTTGCTTCCATCTCGGCTTCAATTATTCCTAAAGCTTGGGTCGTATTATAATTTTTTTGATACAAGATGCGATAAATATCTTGAATCTCTCTTATTTTTTCTGGTGAAAATCCCCTGCGTCGTAAACCAACTGAGTTAATTCCGACATAGGATAAAGGCTCTTTTGCTGCCTTTGTAAAAGGGGGAACATCTTTTCTTAACAAAGAACCTCCTGATATCATGGCATGATCACCTATATTAATAAATTGATGAACTGCTGACAGTCCGCCAATAATGGCGTATTTTCCCACTGTAACGTGACCTCCAAGCAATACACCATTTACGATGATTGCATTGTTACCTACATGACAATCATGAGCGATGTGCGCACTAGCCATGATAAGGCAGTTGTCTCCAATAACCGTTTGACCTGATGCGATTGTTCCTCTGTTGATAGTCACACATTCTCTTATAGTACAGTTATCACCAATGATTGCTAATGACTCTTCACCTCCAAATTTTAAATCCTGTGGTACGGCAGAGATTACTGCTCCTGGAAATATATTACAATTTTTTCCAATTCTTGCGCCTTCCATAATCGTTACATTGGACCCAATCCAAGTACCATCACCAATAACAACATTATTGTGAATAGTAGTGAAAGGTTCGATGACAACATTTTTGGCGATTTTTGCGCCAGGATGAACATATGCTAAAGGTTGATTCATAATCTTTATTTAATCGTTTAACTGTTTACTGGATTAACCGACTGAACGATCAACCAAATCAACAAAAAAATTACTGTTTTTTGGCAATTTGAGCCATTAATTCGGCCTCAGCAACTAATTTTCCATTAGCATACGCATTCGCTTGCATGTGACAAATTCCGCGTCGGATTGGAGTAATTAAATCGCATTTAAAAATTAATGTGTCTCCAGGTAACACCTTATGTTTGAACTTTACGTTATCAATTTTCATGAAATAAGTTAAATAGTTCTCTGGATCAGGAACGGTACTTAAAACTAAAATACCTCCCGTTTGTGCCATAGCTTCCACAATTAAAACTCCTGGCATCACTGGTGCTTCTGGAAAGTGACCTACGAAAAAGTTCTCGTTCATCGTCACATTTTTCATTCCTACCACATGCGTTTCTGACATCTCAATAATACGATCAATCAACAAAAATGGTGGTCTATGAGGCAAAACAGCCATGATTTTATGGATATCCATCAACGGCTCTAAATTCAAATCATAAACAGGAACATAGTTACGTTGCTCGATTTTGATAATTTTTGCCATTTTTTTAGCAAACTGTGTGTTTACAAAATGACCCGGTTTATTGGCAATTACTTTTCCTTGAATTTTTGTACCTATTAGAGCTAAGTCACCCACTACATCTAGTAATTTGTGTCTTGCAGCCTCGTTAGGGTAATGCAAGGTAAGGTTATCTAAAATACCGTTTGGTTTTACATTGATCGTTTCTTTACCAAAAGCTTTTTTCAGATTCTCCATAGTGGCGTCCGAAATTTCTTTGTCTACATAAACAATTGCATTGTTCAAATCTCCACCTTTAATTAAACCATTGTCTAACAAAGTTTCTAATTCGTGCAAAAAGCTAAAGGTTCTTGAAGAAGCAATCTCTGTTTTAAAATCGTTGATGCTTTTAAGATTGGCGTTTTGAGTACCTAATATTTTAGTGCCAAAATCTACCATTGTAGTAATCGAATAATGATCACTTGGCATTACTAATATTTCGCTTCCTGTAGCCTCATCTGTAAAAGAAATTACTTCTTTTACAACATATACGTTACGTTTGGCATTTTGCTCTTCGATTCCTGCTTTTTCAAGTGCTTCTACAAAATATTTAGAAGAACCATCCATGATTGGCAGTTCAGAAGCATTTAATTCGATAATTACATTGTCTAAGTCACAACCTACTAAAGCAGCTAAAACGTGCTCAGGTGTTTGAATTTTAACTCCTAATTTCTCTAAATTAGTTCCTCTTTGTGTGTTAACAACGTAGTTTGCATCTGCTTCCACTACGGGTTGCCCTTCTAGATCTACTCGTACAAAAGTGAAACCGTTGTTTACTGGAGCAGGCTTGAAAGTCATCTTCACTTCTTTACCTGTGTGTAACCCCACTCCTGTTAAGGAGACTTCTGTATTGATGGTCTTCTGTTTAACCATTATTTCCATTTTTTTGGTTTAATATTTGTTTCTTTAATTGTTCTATTTCAGCAACAAGCTTTGGGAGGTTTTTAAAATGAACGTAGGATTTACTGTAATCACTATATCCAAATGCAGGACTTCCTTGCAAAATCTCATTGTCTTTTATATTTCTTCCTACTCCAGCTTGCGCCTGTATGCGTACATTATCACCTATCGTTAAATGTCCTGCGATACCTACTTGCCCGCCTATCATGCAGTTTTTACCAATTTTACTTGAACCTGCAATTCCGGTTTGTGCTGCAATAACGGTATTTTCTCCAATTTCAACATTGTGCGCCACTTGAATTTGATTATCCAATTTGACTCCCTTTCTGATAATTGTCGAACCCATTGTCGCACGATCTATGGTTGTACACGATCCTACATCTACATTATCTTCTATGATTACGTTTCCGATTTGCGGAATTTTTTTAAACGTCCCATCTGCACTTGGGGCAAAACCAAATCCATCTGCTCCAATGATAGCGCCTGAATGGATTACACTGTTGTGTCCAATTACCGTCTCCGAATAAATTTTCGTACCTGCAAAAATAGTGACATTATCTTTAATGACAACGTTATCACCTATAAAACAGTTGGGATATATTTTTACGTTATCACCAATACTGGTATTCGCACCAATGTAACTAAAGCTTCCTAAATATAAGTTAGTACCATAACGCACCGTTTCTGCAATGACAGAGGGTTGCTCGATACCGCTTTTATTTCCCTTAGCTTGATCGTAAAATTCTAATAATTTAGAGAAAGCTAAATAAGCATCTTCGACTTTGATTAAAGTAGTTGCTATTTCAGCCTCCGCAACAAAGCTTTTATTTACAATCGTAATTGTTGCTTTGGTAGTGTATATGTAATTTTGGTATTTTGGGTTTGATAAAAAGGTTAAAGAGCCTTCCTTACCTTCTTCTATTTTAGATAACTCGTGTACTTCAGACTTTGGGTTTCCCACTACCTCTCCCTCTAAGATGCCTGCTATTTGTTCTGCTGTAAATTTCATCCTAGTTGGTTATGGTTTGTATTGGCAAATGAATAAAAGCGCCCAAAAAAGGGGTCCTCGTATTCAAAAAAAATGTTGTGTTTTTTTTCATTGCCACAAAAATATAAAAAAATAGATGTTAAATGTTTATTTAAATCAGTTGTTTTGGGAAACAAACATAATATTTCGTAACCGCTTTCGATAATGATTTCAAATTTAGCTGGTCAGATGATTCGATAACATCCTCAACTGTACGGTCTTTTTTCAAAATCCGAATCGGTTCTGCTTCCTTACTATAGGCTTGATTTTTTATTTTTCCTTTA
>NZ_JAQWTM010000442.1 GCF_029242675.1 Flavobacterium sp. | reverse complement strand
CAGGATTGGGAAGAACAAAAGATCAAAGAATTCATGGCTATGGAAGAAGAAGAGAAAAGGTATAAAACAGGAAACAACTAATAAGTAAACAAGATGGGACGATATAGAAGAAGAATGTTCGACAATTACCAAGAGGAAGTCAACAGTCCTGACGAATTATATAACTTGGCGTACAAGCGTGTCAAAAGAATAAAAGGTTTTTATGTCCATGCACTGGTATATGTTCTTGTTAATGCCTTTCTTATTTTTTCAAATTTTGACAGGAATACGAATGGAATTGAAGTCCTAACGAGATGGGAAACGTGGAGTACCGCTCTTTTTTGGGGAATTGGTTTAGTAGCTCATGGCATGTCAGTTTTTGGGCGCGATTTATTTTTTGGGTCAGACTGGGAACAAAAAAAAATACAAGAGTTTATGGATAAGGACAAAACTAACAAGTGGGAATAGTGAATTTTTTCACCGCAAACCACTTAGAATAAACAAATAACGCACCTATGACCACAATCATAATCGAAGACGAAAAACCAGCTGCAAGATTATTGGAAAGAAAATTAGAAAAATTAAATATCGAAGTCGGAGTGATGCTACACTCTGTCGAAGAAGCCGTAGACTGGTTTTCGACAAACGAGCATCCAGATTTGATCTTTTTAGATATTCAATTATCAGATGGGTTGTCTTTTGAAATTTTTGAAAAAGTCGAAATTAAAAGCGCAATTATTTTTACAACGGCTTACGATGAGTTTGCTTTGCGTGCTTTTAAATTAAACAGTGTTGATTATCTTTTAAAACCAATAGATGAAGATGATTTAGAGTTGGCAGTTGCCAAATTTAGGGAGCGATTACCCAAACAAGAGAAACTACAGCTTGATTTTGACGAAATAAAGAAAATGCTCTCCAATCCTTTTGAAAAGGAATTTAAAAAACGATTTACCGTAAAAATAGGCCAACATTTAAAGGTCATTGCCGTAGAAGAAATTGAATGTTTTTATAGCGAAAATAAAGGAACTTATATTCATACTTTCGATAATAGAGATTATCTTATCGAGACTACTCTAGAGGTCTTAGAGCAAGAACTGGATGCAAAGGATTTCTATCGCATTAGCCGCAAGTTTATCGTCCCTTTGAGAGCAATTAAGGAAATTGTCGTGTACAGTAACTCGAGATTGAAAGTGATTTTGCCATCGTATAAAGAGGATGAGGTAATCGTAAGTCGAGAAAAAGTAGTGCACTTTAAAGACTGGTTAAGTAAATAAATAAGTCTAAAAAGACAGCCGCTTCAATCATTTTAAAAATAATTGAAGCGGCTGTTTTGATTAAATCACCCGAATTTATTCAAATAAAGACAAAATCTCTTTTTTAGTTTTACCTAATTTCTGTTGCAATTTACCCCACACTTCATCGTCTTGTCCTTCTTCGAATAGCAAGTCGTCATCAGTGAGTTCAGCAAATTTTTGTTTTAAATTTCCTTTAAGTTCATTCCAGTTTCCTTTAATTTCTTCTGAATTTGGCATAATGTATAGATTTAATGATTACTAAATGTCTTCTACAAAGATGCCACTATATAGAGCGAAAACTGTTACAGCTTTTTCAGGAAATGTTTCAATATTTTTAGGTTTTACTTCTGATTATCTAGCTTTTAATCTTAAAAACCGTTTTTCTGATAGCGATTAAAACAAAGATTAAAATCGAATAAATAATAAAGAATGGTATAATGTAAGCTGCTAGGTTAAAGGCTAGCATTGCAGCAATAATCAGTAATTGAAAACCTAGTCCATATAGAGAAACAACTGTCATAAACCAGTTGGGAAACGTTTTTACTTTGTAAGCATCGCTATCTAGGAAATGAATTATTTTATCAAAACCTCCGTACACCACGGTGTAGATATTGAATAAAACATTAACCGCTTTTTGGCTTTCATTACCTAATGCCTTTGGTGACTTGTATTCAAAAATTTTACTAGTAGTATCACCTCCAACCGATTTATTTCTCAAAATCACATAATAGTAGTTGTATAGCGTTCCTTGCAATTGGATACAAAAAAAAGCGCCTAAGGTCATTATAATCGAAGTTTCAGTTACGTACCGAATAGTCAGCAAAAAAAGAAAATTCAGAATAATATCAAACACACTATCTAAATAGCGTCCGGTATAAGAAGGCGTGTTTTTGATTCGGGCTAATTCACCGTCGGCAGCATCAATACCTGATTTTAGAATGATAAAAAACCCGGCTAAATAATAGTGGTTTTCTAAGATACAGTAAATAGCTAATAACCCAGAAACACCAAAAAGTAATGTAACATGAATAGGAGTAAAGCGTGTGTTTTTTAATAGATTAGCGAGCGAAGTCCCAAAAGATCTTCCGTAATCTGATAAGTCAAGAAATTTATCTTGAGCAGCAAGTTTTGACATTTTAAGTTAATGAACGAGGAAATGCGACAATATAGTCAGTGGTATAAATGCGTTACAAAAATACCTTTTTGCTTTTAGCTTCTAAAATTAAATAAAATTGAATTCCAAATAAAAGTGATGCCAAGACCACATGAATGGTTTGAGTTCCAAAAGGGAAATCAAAGTAATACATACTTATTCCAGATACAATCTCAATAAATAGTAGAAATACAACCCAATTTAGTTTTGTAAAGCCAAGCACTAATTTACGATTTAAAGAGAACAAATATAGGTTTGTAAGTAGGACAATGATAGAAAAGGAACGATGGATATAAAATGCAATCGTCGGGTTTTGAAGCCACATGATTTCGGGAGCTCCAGTTTCTGATATGTGATCAACATGCTCACGAACAGTTGTTCCTAAAACGATTTGGATGATTGTTAGTGCTAATGATCCAATCAAAATCCAATTGAATTTTTGATTGTTTACAAATGGCTTTCTGTCTTTTTGTACCGCGTAGATCACAATCAATTGAAAAGCAACAATCAAAAGTGCTGCCAACATATGGGTTGTAATTTTAAACGGATTTAAAACTGAATCGACCACGGTTTTTCCTAGCCATGCTTGGAATCCCATCAATACACAGATGAAAAAAGTCATGAGAATTAGCTTTTTCTTTTCTTTCCAATATCCAAAAGAGAGGGCAAATGTAATCACGCACGCAATACCTGCCAAAGCACCCACAAGTCGATTGATGTATTCCACCCAAGTATGTAAAGGGTTAAAGATCGCATAGTCGTGCTTGGTATATTTATCCCAATTGGAATGGTCAAAGTCGGTTTGAGCGACAAAGTCCGTCTTTGCAACTAAAAGCGCTTCGTCTTTTATAATCACTTGGCCTTTATCATACTCTTTTCCAGCAGTAAATAGAAGTTCGCTTTGTTCAGTAGGCGGAATGTAGTATCCAAAGCATTTAGGCCAGTCAGGACAACCCATTCCAGAGCCCGTAAGTCTTACGAATGCGCCCGCAAAAATCACAAGATAAACAAGGACTAACGCTATTTGAGCCGATTTTAAAAAGTACTTTTTCACTGGAACTATTTTTATGTAAAATTATCTGTTTTAGACTGGGAAATAAAATGCACAAAAGTTAAACTTTCTTTAATCCTAACTTCTCTGCTTTGATAACCATGAAATCATAAGCTGCTTGGTATTCGTTTGGAATATCACCTTCTAATATCGCTTCTTTAATGGCTTCTTTTAAAATTCCAATTTCTCTGCATGGTTGTAAATTGTAAACCGCCATAATCTCCTCTCCCGAAATAGGAGGTTGAAACTGACGGACATGATCCCGTTCTTCCACTTCAACGATTTTCTTGCGAACAATATTAAAGTTATTATGGTATTTTTTGAATTTTGACGGATTTTTAGTGGTGATATCTGCCTCGCAAAGTGTCATTAAATTTTCAACATCTTCGCCAGCGTCAAATACTAAGCGACGTACCGCTGAATCCGTTACTGTATCTTGAGATAAAACAATAGGGCGCGAGCTCATGATGACCATTTTTTGAACAAATTTCATTTTGTGATTCAATGGCATATGTAAGCGTTCAAAAATCTTCTTTACCATTTTTCCACCTAAAAATTCATGACCGTGAAAAGTCCAGCCTTGCTTTTTGTTAAAGCGTTTGGTAGGTGCTTTTCCTATGTCATGTAGTAAAGCTGACCATCGTAGCCAAACATCATCAGTATTTGGACAAATGTTATCGACTACTTCTAGTGTATGGTAAAAATTATTTTTATGTGTTTGTCCTTCTATTTCTTCTACATTGTTTAAAGCAGTAAGCTCTGGTAAAAGAATATCGAGAAGTCCAGTTTTATATAAAAGTAAAAACCCAATTGATGGTGTGTCAGTCGAGAGTATTTTGTTTAATTCATCAACAATACGCTCTCCTGAAATGATTTTGATTCGCTCTGCGTTTTTAGTAATTGATTGAAGCGAATTTTCTTCGATTTCAAAATTAAGTTGATTCGCAAAACGAATGGCACGCATCATACGCAATGGATCATCTGAATAAGTAATATCAGGATCAAGAGGTGTTTTTAAAATCTTTTTTTCAATGTCTGCAAGTCCATCAAAAGGATCAAGTAATTCCCCGTAGTTTTTGCTATTTAATGAGATTGCTAAGGCGTTTATGGTAAAGTCCCGACGATCTTGATCATCCTGAAGTGTACCATTTTCGACCACAGGATTTCTGCTTTCAAAATGATAGGACTCTTTACGAGCACCTACAAATTCGATTTCGGTATCTTCAAAACGCAACATAGCGGTACCATAGTTTTTAAAAACTTGTACTTTGGGTTTGTTAGGTAGTAGTTTAGATACTTTTAAGGCTAATTCGATTCCGCTTCCTACTGCGACCACATCGATATCTTTTTTAAAAGTTCGACCTAGAATTAAATCTCTCACAAAACCGCCAATTACATAGCTGTCAACATTCAGTTCTTGAGAGGCTTGGGAAATGATTTCGAAGATTTTATTATTTAACGCTTGTTTGTATTGTGTATTATTAGCCACAGATTCACTGATTTTTTTATTTTGTACTTATGATTCGTTTATACTCAATTGAAGTTTTATTGAAATTTGCTAATATTGCTAATTTATTATCAGAAACTTTTAAGTAGTTTAAGCATTGAGAAACATGACTGTTATGAAATGATTCACTTGATTTTACTTCCAGAATAATTTTATCAAAAACGATAAAATCTGCGTAAAACTTATGTTTTAGTATTGTATTTTTATAATTTACTGAATATTCTTTTTCTCTTTCAAAAGGAATACCTAAACTTTTAAATTCAAATTCAATTGCATCTTTGTATACTATTTCTGAGAAACCTTTTCCTAATTGTTTATGAACTTCAAATAGGACGCCTATAATTTTATAGCTTTCTTCTTCGTATAAATATTCATTCATTGCTTCTCTTTTTCAAAAACATTAAAGATTTCACTATTAATTTTATTTAAAATCTGTGAATCTGTGGCTTTTTTTATAGTAAATTCATCATCTATTTGCGTATCACTTTTACTTGAGAATCATTTGTCAACTTGATTATTGTTGAAGGTTTTCCAGCTATTTTATCCTTATGCAAATTTACAACATAGTCTACACCCTTTATAATTTCAGGACTTATTTCTTTAAAACTTTTAGGCGTAGGTTGGCCTGAAATATTTGCTGAGGTCGAAACAAGCGGTTTTTTCATTCGCTCTAGTAATTTAAAGCAAAAAGGTTCCTTGATGATGCGGATTCCTAGTGTTTTATCAGAAGCTATTAAATTTGGAGCCACATTTCTTGGGTAATCAAGCACTAAAGTAGTGGGGTTTTCAGAGAAATCCATAATCTGCCAAGCTACCTCGGGAACTTCTTTAAATACATTGTAGATCATCTTTTCTCCGTTCATCAGGACAATCATACTTTGCGTTTCGGCTCTTTGCTTCAATTTATAAATTTTGGCAACAGCCTCAGCATTGGTAGCATCGCAGCCTATTCCCCAAACCGTATCGGTAGGATAAAGGATAATACCTCCTTCTTTAATGACCTCGTATGCTTTTACTATTTCGTCTTGCATTGTAATTGTTTATATTTGCAAAGATATTAAATCAATACTATTCTAGCTTTATAAAAATCAATGCAACTTCTTCTCTATATATTAGTTTATCCGCTTATTTTAATTATTTCATTGTTACCGTTTCGACTGTTATACCTACTTTCGGATGCGATATGTTTTGTCATCTATCATGTGGCTCGATATCGTCGAAAAGTGGTTCGTGATAATATTGCCCTTGCCTTGCCGCATTTGTCGCAAGAGGAGCGAGCAGTAATTGAAAAAAAATCGTACGAGCACATGTGTGATATGTTTCTAGAAATGATGAAAACAATGTCGATTTCTAAGAAAGAAATGGAAAAGCGAATGGTGTTTAAAAATCTAGAAGCCTACTTAGACTTAGAGAAAAAAGGTAAAAGTATTGCTATGATGTTGGCTCATTATGCCAGCTACGAATGGGTTATTTTGATGAATTCAAAAATAACATATGAGGGTTACGGTATCTATAAAAAAATTAATAATGTTTACTTTGATCGTTTGGTAGGCACAATACGTTCTAAATTTAATACACACTTAATACACACCAGCGAAAGTTCAGCAATTATAGAGCACAACAGTCAAATTGGTAAAAAAGCAGTTTATGGATTCGTTAGTGATCAATCTCCGCAGTCAAAACCTAAAACGCACTGGGCACCATTTATGGGTGTTGAGGTCCCTGTTTATACAGGAGTTGAATATTTGTCCAAAAAGCTAGATATGGCTGTGATTTATTTGAAAGTAAGTAAGGTGAAAAGAGGTTATTATGAAGCCGAGTTTGAAATTATAGCAGAATCTACTCAAGGGATCCCTAATTATGAGCTTACTGATATCTTTTTAAGAAAAGTTGAAGCTCAAATAGTAGCAGCGCCCGAGTTTTATTTATGGACACATAAACGGTGGAAGCATATGAAAAGGTAAAACTAAATGTCAGTCATTTTTTTAACTATTCCATCACTACACCAGAAAGTGTGGGTACTTTTGTTCTTTTCTAGTATTTTATTATTTACCTCTAAGAAATTTTTATCTTGTTCATGATGATATAAATGATATTGAATTCCTGCTAATCTTAGTTTTTTTAATGATAATCCTTTTTTGAATAATCTAGAGGTTATTTCAGAATCTTCTCTACCCCAAGTAGTGAAATTTTCGTCGTAGCCATTAATTTCAATTAAATCCTTTCGCCAAAAACTCATGTTACACCCTCGAACTGTAAAGATTAATTTTTCTGCAGGACTGTTTTTTGCGTTGATAAATTTGTTTATGATTGGAAAATGTACGGCGTTCAATCTATTCTTTATTTTTTTTGAAAAAGGTGTGAATTTGATGTTATTATTTATCAATGTCAATTGAGTAGTTTCTGCCGAAAGTAGTACTCTTGGTCCAGTCAAAAAAGTGTTTTTTGCAGCGTAGTAAATATGATCTTTAATATAATTATCGTGTAGTATAATATCGCCGTCAATCTGGATGATATAATCATATTTAGACTTTGCAATTGCTTTGTTTCTAATTAATGCTAAACGAAAACCAATGTCTTCCTGCCAAATATGTTGAATAGGAATCGTACTTTTTTTAATGAAACGTTCAATAACTTGATTTGTTTCTTCGTTAGATCCATCATTTGCAATTATTATTTCATTAGGTTTAATTGTTTGTTTTTCAACGCTTTGTAGTGATAATAAAAGTGCGTTTGGCCAGTTGTATGTAGAAATGATCAATGAGACAGTCATAAGTTTTGTCGTATTTTGCGAGATGTTTTTGAAAAGCAAATTTACATTTTTATCATCAATATACTTCGGCAAACATAGTTTATAATTCTAACAATTTTAACCTAATAGTTTTTATATTTGTCCAATAAACAATGAATTAAAATGAAGCTATCTGTTGCAATTATTACATTTAACGAAGAAAATAATATTAAGAGAACACTAGATGCTGTTTATGATATAGCTGATGAAATAATCATCGTTGATTCGAACTCTACGGATAACACAAAAAGAATCGCATTGCGCTATTCGAAAGTACGTTTTTTTAATGAAGATTTTAAAGGTGATGGTTTGCAAAAACAATCTGCTATAGATAAATGCAAAGGTGAATGGGTGTTGTTAATTGACGCAGATGAGGAGGTTACTTTAAGGTTAAAGGAAAAAATTAAATATTTGGTGCTTAATAATAATGCTAAATATGATGTGTATACCATCAGATTAGTATCTATTATCAATATGAAGGTTATCCGTTTTGGTGGTTGGAGTAAAGTTACTAAACGAATATTATTTAAAAGAAACTCTGGACAAATTAGCCCTGTGGCGGTTCATGCATCTTGGCAGACCAATAGTCCGATTGGGTTTATTACTGAAAGTATTAATCATTATTTATACAGAGATCCTCATCATCAAATAGATAAGCTAAATTTATATTCAACGGAACAGTCTAAGGTTAATTTTCAGAAAGGAAAAAAAATAACATTGTTTAAAGTTGTTTTCATACCTTTTTATCACTTTATAAAAATGTACATCTTTAGATTAGGTTTTCTCGATGGTAGTACGGGTTATTATTTAGCAGTTGTGAACTATTTTTATGCTTTTTCAAAATACTACAAATTATACCAGTTGCAAAAATAATAAAATTTAGCTAGTGCTAGTTCTCTTTTAGTGCATGGATAACCATACTGGTATTTAGTTAAATAACACATTAATTTATATTTCTTTACAACATTAATTTTTGACTTGTGATATAGATGCTGATGATTAATTTTTCTTTAACTTTCGTGTCGATTTACTCGCAAAACATGTGCTGAACCGATTTAGAGTCTGTTGTAAAAAAAAACAAATTTATTGACACTGAAATATGTTTGTGAATTCAATTATAAATAATTTCTAGTAAGGTGCTAAATGTATAATTATACTGAATCTTGTTACTTGGTAATTTTTGCCGTAGTTGTTATTTTTTGTTCTCTTTTGCATTTAAAACTTTCTTTCTCTATTTCTTTCGCGTCAGTGTGTAAATGAGTTCGTTTTATGTTTTTTTGGAAAAATATTTTAAGAGGAAGAAGTTTTTAGATTGCGGACTTTTTATAATTGGTATATTTGTTTAATATTAACTAATAAAATAAAGTAATGCTGGATAGGGAATCTATAACATTTGTGATGACTAGTTGTAATCGATTTGATTTACTTGGTCCAACGCTCGATAGCTTTTTAAAATTTAACACGTATCCTATTGAAAAGTATATTTTTATTGAAGATACTGACAAAATTGAGCAGCTAACTAAAGTAATAAAACTTTTTCCAAAGGTTTATTCAAAATCAATATTATTGTGTAACGATCCCAAATTAGGACAGATAAAAAGCATTGATAAAGCATATAGTTTTGTTTCGACAGATTATATTTTTCATTGTGAAGAGGATTGGGAATTTTATAATAATGATTTTATTGAAAAATCTATTTCATTATTAAAAGAAGACTCTAAAATAATTAATGTATGGCTCAGAGAATTAAATGATACGAATGGGCACCCCGTTGAAGATCAATTGTTTATTTCTAGATCAGGACTAGAGTATAAGAAGCTAATAACAAATTACAAACAAGTTTGGCATGGTTTTACTTTCAATCCTTGCGTAAAACGAATGATAGATTACAAATTAGTAGGCTCTTACGATAATGTAGGCCATGAGTCTGCAATCGGAAAATTGTATTATGATGATGGTTATTATGCCGTAATTTTTACAAAAGGATTTTTAAGACATTCGGGTTGGTATAGAAGGGTTTTAGATAGTGATAAGGATAGGAGTAAATTTCAAATAGAAATAGATGGGTGGTTTAAAAAGCATAAAGCACAATTTTACAAGTTCGTAGGTTTGTATGGTAAAAATAAATAATATTTATTTCGTCTAGCTATTCATTATTAGCGAAAAATAAATTGGAATAATAGTTCCAAGTTTCACCCTAATTGTAACTAATAGCGTTGTGTTCATCTGAATTTAGTTACGATTTTAGAGTTTCTGAGTAAAGCTGTTCGATTTTTTGGAAGATTTCTTCATCATTAAATTGCTGAGCAAATTCATATCCTTTATCAGATATTGAATTTCTTAATGTGCTATCTAATAATAGTAAATTTATTTTTTCAGCTAATTCATCAGGATCATTAGGATCGATATATAGACTATCTGGACCACCAGCTTCTGGAAAAACACCATATTTATTAGTAATAACAGGTGTTTTTGAATATAAAGCCTCTATGATAGGTATTCCAAAACCTTCAAAAATGGATGGGTATACAAACACAGTAGCAAGTTGATAGGTAATAGCTAATTCTTTATTAGTCAACCCTTTTAGAAAAACAACTTTATTCGAAATTCCATTCTCTTTGATGTAGTTTTTAATGAGAGTAGTATATTTCGTTTCTTTACCTATTAAAACTAATATGGTGTCAATGTTTTTAATTGCTTTTACAATTGTAAGTGCATTTTTTCGCTCCTCGATTGTTCCCACGTTTAGAACGAACCGTTCCGGAAGATTAAATCGTTTTGCAACTTCATTTTTTTCAGCAGAGCTGTATTGTTCTTTAAAAACGGCATTACATCCTTGGTATATAACTTGTACTTTTTCGGGTGCAACGTTAAGGAAACGAACTATGTCAGTTTTTGTCTGCTCGCTAATTGCAATGATTTTATCTGCATTTGTGGCTGCTTTTTTGAATTTAAAATAATGTATTTTTCTGTCAAAAAAGGAATATAATTCAGGATAATGCATAAAAATGAGATCGTGAATAGTCACAACACTTTTTATGTTATTCTGTTTTAATCCCATAGGAATTTCTCCAGATAATCCGTGAAAGAGAGTGATTTTATCTTTTACTAAGTCAGCAACAATCCCTTTTTGTCGCCATAAATTGTAAAACTTTTTGAAGTAGGCTGTTTTAGGTTTTTTTTCAAAAACATTATTGTCATTGGGAATGAACAATACCTCTTTCGCTTGTTTCGGATTGTAAAGGAAATAATTATTTTTATCAGAATATTGGCTAAGAATTCGGATTAAATCTCGACTATAGTTGCCTAGACCAGTTTTATTGTGAAAAATTCTTTTTGCTTCAAAGCCAATATTCATGATAATTTTATTTGAATTGATTTATACCGCTACGTCGTATTCGCGTAGCGCATTATTCAATGAAGTTTTTAGATCAGTAGAAGGCTTTCTTGTTCCAATGATCAAAGCACAAGGCACTTGAAATTCGCCAGCCGCAAACTTTTTAGTATAACTCCCTGGAATAACCACTGAACGAGCAGGAACAAAACCTTTCATTTCCACAGGTTCATAACCAGTTACATCAATAATTTTAGTAGAAGCCGTCAAGCACACGTTAGCACCTAATACTGCTTCTTTACCAACATGAACTCCTTCAACAACTATACAACGAGAACCAATAAAAGCGCCGTCTTCAATAATAACGGGTGCAGCTTGTAAAGGCTCTAATACGCCACCAATACCAACACCACCACTCAAGTGAACATCCTTACCAATTTGAGCACAACTACCTACAGTTGCCCATGTATCCACCATTGTACCTGCATCAACATAAGCACCAATATTTACATAACTTGGCATCATGATAACACCACTTGAAATGAAAGATCCATAACGTGCAGATGCACCTGGAACCACACGAACACCTTTTTCAGCATAGTCTTTTTTCAATAACATCTTGTCGTGATATTCAAAAATTCCTGCTTCCCAAGTTTCCATTTTTTGAATAGGGAAATACATTACAACCGCCTTTTTTACCCATTCGTTTACTTGCCAAGAATCAGGACCGACTGAAGTCGAACTATCACCAATAGGCTCAGCAACTCGTAACGTACCTGCGTCTAAAAGTGCAATAACTTCTCTGATAGCATTAGTCGTCGTTTCTTCTTGTAACAAAGCTCTGTTTTCCCAAGCTTGTTCTATAATTGTTTGTAATGAATTCATTTGATTTATAATTTTTTTAATGGATTTGTATGTAATTTTAAATATTTTTCTCCAATAAGGCGCGCTCCGCTTGTGTTGAGATGATCTTCATTTCGATACACTATGGAGTTGTTTATTTGGGTGGTAAAATGTGTTTCATCAACTTTTACACTTTCATTCATATCAATTATTATAACTTCAGGGAATTGTTTATGAATTCGATACACTAAATAGTCACTTGTCCTCGGCTCTGGTGCAAAGATATAACTTTCATTATAATTTTTAGGGTAGGCTTTTGTTAACATTAATTTGTGTAACTTCAACTCAGGAATAGTACGTAAACAATCAAAAACAACAATCTTTTTTTTGAGTTTTAAGAGCTCTGCTATGTTGTTTATTATTCGCTTACTATTAATTTGGGATTTACTCAGGCCTTCCCAATTTGCAGCTATGTATATTGTTTTAAATTTTTTAGCATATTCTAGTCTGTCAAGGCCATACTGCTCCGCTTTTGTCGGATTGTTATCGTCATCGTAATTAACAAGAATTGGGTAACCTCCGGCCGCTGAATCATGGATGTATAAATTAGCATCTTTGGCTAAAACATCTAAAAATGCTGCGGTGTGGTTAGCGAATGAGTCTCCAATTAAAACACCATCTAAACTGTCTTTTTCAATTCCTAAAAAACATTCATCACAATTGCCTACTTTGAATTTATCAAAACAATTTTTTCTGAGGTTACTTGGATAATTAGTTTTAGGATTAAATTCAGATAAGGTTTCGTAACGAGCTGGAAACCCATCAAATTTGTCAATAATTCCGTAGATGCTAACTGAAATTAAGACAACGGGTACCATTACATAGAGTAGTGTCTTTTTGAAGTTAAAGGTAAAAGTGGTTCGGAATGGCTGCTCAATATATTTCCAGCTCAAGTAGGATAAAATAAAAATAACAAATAAAGTAGCTATTCTCGTAATTCCAGTAAATTCCACCGCAAAATATTTTAGAAAGGCAAATATTGGCCAATGCCACAAATACATAGAGTAGGATATGGTACCAATTAGGACAATTAATTTATTTCTTAATAAACCATTAATAAGGCCCTCTTGGGTATTGTTCCCTTTATTGGAGTAGATCAATAATGCAGCTCCAAGACAAGGCCAAAGGGCGTTTAAACCCGGAAATAAACTTTCCTTTTGTAAATAGAGTGCAGGAAGCACTATCAGCAAAAGTCCAATTATTGACAAAACATTGTTAATCATTTTTTTAGCAAAAGGCAATGAATGCCAAAAAACAGCTAGTGTTGCTCCTATCCCTAATTCGAAAAAGCGTCCTTGCAATAAAAAATAGGCTGTATTTTGATCGGTGTTGGTTAAATAAATAGAGTAGAGTAGTGAAAGAAACAAGATGATTAGAATGGCAATCCTTTTTATTTGAATTGTCTTTAATTTAGAAAGTAGCAAGAGGATGGCCGGCCATATAAAGTAAAATTGTTCTTCGACTGATAAAGACCAAGTATGTAAAAGCGGCATAAGCTCAGAGTTCTCAGCGAAGTATTGCCTATTGTTTATCCACAAATGAATATTATTTGTGGAGACTATAGTATGAATTAAAGTTCGAGAAAAAGCCTCAAAGTCGCTAGCGAACATAAAGTAAGCCGGAATCGTACAAATAAGGAGGATGAAGAATAGCACCGGAATAATACGTCTTATCCTTCTTAAATAAAACTGTTTGAAAGAGAAGGTATTGTTGAGTATTTCTTTTTCGATCGTGTTAGTGATTAAGAAACCTGAGATAACAAAAAACACGTCAACTCCAACATATCCGCCAGGAATCCATGTAAAATTAGCGTGATAAAAAACAACGATAAGTACCGCTATAGCTCTTAAGCCGTCAATATCAGATCGATAAGAAAAATCTTTATTCATTTTGAATTTTTTTCAAAACTAATTTATTTTAAAGTAATAAGCAATTTTAATGTGCTTTGGCTAAGTATGAAATTTCTTGTTGTTCAAGTTGTTATTTCAATTATTTAAAAGCTTAATTTTGCGTTCACTAAATCGAAACGAATGCCAAGAATTCTCGCTATTGATTACGGACAAAAACGAACTGGAATTGCGGTTACTGACGAAATGCAAATTATTGCCTCCGGACTAACCACAGTTCCTAGTGCGACAGCAATTGCTTTTTTGAAAGACTATTTTTCAAAGGAAAAAGTTGAGGCAGTATTGATTGGCGAACCCAAACAAATGAATGGGCAGCCATCAGAAAGTGCTTCAATAATCAAAGGTTTTGTTACTCATTTCACCAATCATTTTCCAGAGATGAAGGTAATTCGTGTCGATGAGCGATTTACTTCTAAAATGGCATTTCAGTCGATGATTGATAACGGGATGAAAAAGAAACAGCGTCAAAACAAGGCCTTAATAGACGAGATTTCAGCTACCATTATGTTGCAAGATTACTTAAACAGAAAGCCATTTTAATTCCGAATTAGTAGCTAAAAATAACTACAAATATTTTTTTGTTAAATCTCTTTTAAAGCGCACTTTTATACTTTTTTTAGGAACTATATAAAGTATCTTTGCATTTTAAAAAAATGTGCTATGCCTGATACAATTATTCGTTCAAATACTGATGTCGTTCTAATAGGAGCCGGAATTATGAGTGCTACTCTAGGACTGATGCTAAAAGAGTTACAACCAGATATTAAAATTGAGATTTTTGAAAGATTAGATATTGCAGCTGCCGAAAGTTCAGATGCTTGGAATAACGCAGGAACAGGACATTCTGCATTTTGTGAATTAAATTATACGCCTGAAAAAGAGGATGGTTCTATTGGTCCTAAAAAAGCAATTAGTATTGCTGAGTCGTTTGAAGTATCCCGACAATTCTGGTCTTACCTTGTTCAAGAAAATAAAATTACTGCACCTGAAAATTTTATTAAAAGAGTGCCACATATGAGCTTTGTTTGGGGAGCTGAAAATGTTACTTTCCTTAAGAATCGTTTTGACACCTTACAAGCCAACCCTATTTTTAAAGAGATGACTTTTAGCACTGATTTCGCTAAGCTAAAAGAATGGATGCCACTAGTAATGGAAGGTCGACCAGAATCAGGAGAAGTTGCAGCAACCAATATGCCTATTGGTACTGATGTTAATTTTGGTGAGCTAACGCGAAGTATGTTCAATTATCTAACTAGTTTAGATGGTGTAACGATGCATTTTCATAATGAGGTGAGAAAAATTAATAAACGTGATGATGGAAGGTGGAGATTAAAAGTAACCGATTTATCGTCAGGTGAAAAGAAAAAAATATATACAAAGTTCGTTTTTATTGGTGCAGGTGGTGGTTCTTTACCATTGTTAGAAAAAGCCGATGTTCCTGAAGGAAAAGGATACGGTGGTTTCCCTGTAAGTGGGCAATGGCTTAAATGTACTAATCCAGAGGTTATCGCAAAACACCAAGCCAAAGTTTATGGTAAGGCAAGTGTGGGTGCGCCACCAATGTCAGTTCCTCATATTGATTCCCGAATGATTGACGGTCAAAAAGCGTTGCTTTTTGGACCTTTCGCGGGATTTTCAACTCGATTTTTGAAAAACGGATCGTATTCAGATTTGCCATTATCAATCAAACCTGATAATATTTACCCTATGATTGTTGCTGGGATAAAAAATATTCCGCTGACAAAATATTTGATTCAACAAGTAAGACAGTCTCCTAAAGACCGAATTAATGCACTGCGAGAATATGTGCCAAGTGCTCGATCTAAGGACTGGGTGCTAGAACGCGCTGGGCAAAGAGTACAAGTTATCAAAAAAGACGAAAAAGAAGGTGGGATTTTAGAATTTGGAACCGAGGTAATCAATACAGCTGATGGTAGTTTAGCGGTATTGTTAGGAGCTTCGCCAGGAGCTTCAACAGCGGTGTCTATCATGGTGGATTTAGTGGATCGCTGTTTCAAGGATCAATTAGCAACCCCTGAATGGCAACAAAAAATGAAAGCCATGATTCCTTCTTATGGACAAACTCTAAATGATAAACCAGAATTACTGAATCAGATAAGAAATCATACAGCTACTGTTTTAAAATTAAACAAGTAATTGCAACCTGAATCCCAATATTTTTATTGGGATTCATTTTTTACAGTCAGTAGTTTTTTTGTTTCTTTAAAAAGACTTTCGGACAGACTTGTCAACCATATCAGCTGTTCAATGACTAGTTGAGCTTCTTCCATTTTTAATTTAAAATCTGCATCAGTAGCAGCGGTATTTCCTTTTATTTCTCGTTCTCTGATTTTATTTAATTCTGTAAATCGCGTTTTTAAAGTAGCCGCAACTAGGTCCTCATTTATTACAATTGTATTTTCTTTGCTTAAAAGCAAAATGGCTGCATCTAAATTTTGAAGTGCCGCGTTGACAACCGCATTAAATGCATCTGAAGCCTGCGTCGTTTTATGGGATTGAATGTAAGTTCCCAGTGACGCGAGAGAAGAAAGCAAAGAATGATTAATGACGGTTAATTTATAGACCTGCTGCAATTTAGTTTGTTTGGATTTTGGCTCTTGAATCATCCTTTGAAAGGACGCCATTAAGTTTCCAATAGCAACAAAAGCCTCCTTTCTGGCTAAACGATACGCCGTTGTTACTTCCCCTTTTTGATTGTATAAAATCGAAATTTGATTCAAGTAATTTCTATTGGCGGCAATCGCTTTACTAATAAATGTAGGTAAATTTAAAAATTCCCAAGATGGCCAAATGAAATAGTTTGCTAAAAAAGCCAATAATGCCCCTACCGAAGTATCAAGAATACGGTATTGGATTACATCAATAATGTTAGGAGTTAGTAATGCATAAATAAAGACAACATATATAGTAACAAAGGTGGCTCCAATTTTATAGTTAGTAGGAGTATAGGTAAAACCTAAAAGCATGGCCAGCACGGCTAGACTTACGGTTATTGTAGTGTCTTTCACAAAAAAAAGAATACCAAATGCTATTGCACCTCCTAATAAGGTTCCAAAAATTCGATGGTAGGTTCTTTCGTTAGTAAGACCATAACCAGGTCGCATAATCACTACAATCGTCAATAAGATCCAATAGGTATTTTGAAAAGGCAAGATTTGTCCGATTATAAAACCAATTAGTATTGAAATTGTTAGTCGAGCCGAGTGTCTAAATACGGTTGAAGAAAAACTTAAATTTTCAATTAAGGTGCTCCACAGGTACGTATTTGGTGCTATGAATTTCTCTAAATCTCTATCTCTGCCTTTTAATTCATTCGCTTGAATATTTTGGAGAAAAGCGCGTTCAATTGTTTTAATTTTTTCAGCTTGCCTTTCTGCGTAGTGCAACATATTATTGAGCATTAAAACACCTTCATCTGCTTCTTGAGTGCGCACCGATTTTTCATAATCTGATATCGCTACTTCTAAATTTTGCAATTCTTGTAATAAGTTGTGTTTTGCATTGTATTTTGTTCCGTTTTCAATGCTTTTTCCAATGGTTTTCAAACAGGCAGCAAGTTGGTATGCCAAATTTTGATAAGTCTGTAAAACCTGCGGGTGGTCATCAAATTTTTGATGTAATTTATTGTGATCAAATGAGGTAGCGATGGCCAATTCCATGATCTCCACCAAGGAAATAAATGTCATTAACATTTTTCTGTTTTGGTTCGAAGAGCCTACATTGGTTCGGTTTCTAATTAAAACTTCTCGTATGTTTTCATGAATTGCATTCAATTCAACCTGAAAATGAAGTTGTTTTTTGGTAATTGCCTTTCGATCCGAGTTCAACTCCCATAAGTCGCCTCTTAATTTTAAGTATTTTGCCGTAACTAAAATACCTTGAGCGATTTGAAGTTGTATGTATCGATGCGGACGTAGGTAAAAAAACAAAAGCGATATGATCAAATAAAATAACCCACCTGATAAAAGCAATCCAGAATACCGAATCATTTCCCAGCCGCTATGCAAATGCGCAAAGGCAAGGGATATAGCCAGTAAACCCGAAAAAGAAACCATAGTAGCTCTTTGCCCGTAAACGGAAATCATGGATAGTAGAAATGTTAAAAGTAACAGGATAGGATAAAATAGCCAAGGATACGGTTGCACCAAGTTGATAACCAGGTTTATCGTCGCAACAGTAAACGCCGCTACCAGCATGCCGTTGACTTTGTGCTTTAAACTGCTTGGGATATCGCTAGGATACGTTAAAATAGCGCCTAAAGCAATAGCAAATCCCGATGAGAAATCTCCCAAATAGCTAAATAGTAAAGCAGGAACAACTGCTGAAAAGGTTACTTTTAAAGCATTTGTAAAATGAGTACTGTCAATAAATTTCTTGATATTAGTAATCATAGAGTAAAGATTATCTCCAAAGGTACGGATTGTGCGATTTATCTATAATAAAAAGTGTGGTTTTTACGGTTGAATAATAAAAAAAGGCTAATAGTTAAAGATCCGATTATTCATTGTCCAAAATTTTACTATTTTTGCGCACCATATTTTAAGGAGTACTACTTCTTAGTCATGGTTAATGAATCTTAATACAAGAATAATGATTTTACCAATTATAGGTTACGGTGATCCAGTTTTAAGAAAGGTAGCAGAAAATGTAACTGCGGAGTTTCCGGACTTGAAAGAAACGATAGTTAATATGTACGAAACCATGTATAATGCTAACGGCGTTGGTTTAGCAGCTCCACAAGTTGGGAAAGCACTTCGTATATTCGTAATAGACACTACACCTTTTAGCGATGATGAAGATCTGGATTCAACGGAGCAAAAACAATTAAATGGCTTTAAGCGTACTTTTATTAATGCAAAAATGATAAAAGAGGAAGGAGAACTTTGGGCTTTTAACGAAGGTTGCTTGAGTATTCCGGACGTTCGTGAGGATGTTTATAGAAACCCTACCATTACTATTGAATATTGCGAAGAAGATTTTGTCATGAAAACAGAGGTTTTTGATGGACTGATTGCGCGTGTTATTCAGCATGAGTACGATCATATCGAAGGAATTTTGTTTACAGATAAAATTTCGTCTTTGAAAAAACGATTGATTCAAAAAAAGCTTAAAAATATTATCGAAGGAAAAACATTCCAAGAGTACCGCATGAAATTTTTCGGTAAAAAAGGAAGATAAGTAGCGAGTCGGTATAGTTTTTGGAGAAAGTAAAAAATACAATTCAAATTGAATTCTTAATAAATTAAATAAAATGAATTTAGAAAAAATATTATCCATTTCGGGAAAGCCAGGTTTGTATATTTTAAAAGTACAAACACGTACTGGTTTTGTTGCAGAATCATTAGCTGATGGAAAAAAAATATCAGTAAGTCTTAAAAGCAACGTGAGTTTATTATCAGAGATTTCAATTTATACGTATGAAGGCGAGAAACCTTTAGTAGAGATCATGAAAAACATTGCTGCTAAAGAAAGTAACGGGCCAGCTATCTCTCATAAAGAAGATAATGCTACTTTAATGAGTTATTTCAGAGAAGTGTTAGCTGATTTTGATGAAGAAAGAGTCTATCCTTCTGATGTAAAGAAAATTTTAAATTGGTACAATACCTTACAAGCAAAAGGATTAGTAGTTGCTGAAGAAGCTGCCGCAGCTGAGGTAACAGAAGCCGCTACAGAGGAAGTAGCTGCCAAACCAAAAAAAGAGAAAAAAGTTAAAGAGTAATTTTTTTTGAAACGAATAAAAATCCTGCTTTCTATACGCT
>NZ_JAQWTM010000120.1 GCF_029242675.1 Flavobacterium sp. | reverse complement strand
AGTAGGTTCTATGTTTAGTAGTGTAGCTTGGGAGGGAGTAACCTTTATTGCAGGTGAAATTAAAAATCCGAAACGCAATGTAGGTTTGAGCTTATTTCTTGGAACGTTAATCGTAAGCTGTATTTACATTATTGCTAATTTTATGTACTTAGCAGTTGTGCCTTTGCAAGAAATTGCAACTGCTGAATCCGATAGAGTAGCGGTTGTAGCCTCGCAATATATTTTTGGTTCAGTTGGTACGCTGCTGATTGCAGTGACCATCATGATTTCGACATTTGCGTGTAACAATGGTCTGATTATGGCTGGAGCTCGAGTGTACTATACTATGGCGCAGGACGGTTTGTTTTTTAAGAAAGCAGCACAATTAAATGAAGCTAAGGTACCAGCTTGGTCTATATGGATGCAGTGTTTTTGGGCTTCGGCTTTGTGTCTTACGGGGAAATATGGTGACTTATTGGATTTTGTTGTCATCATTGTATTGATCTTTTACATTTTAACTATTTTGGGTATTTTTATATTAAGAAAAAAGATGCCAAACGCTGAACGTCCCTACAAAGCATTTTTATATCCGTACTTACCTGCGTTTTATATCATAGTGGCTTCTGCAATTTGCGTAGCCTTATTGTACACGAAAACAAGTACAAGTGGTTGGGGTGTTTTAATTATGCTATTGGGAATTCCGATCTATTATTTAACGAAAGCTAAGGAGTAGCACTGCTGGGTTGATAGAAGAATTAGAATCTTATTAAGTTCTTTTCATTAATACAGTTTACTAATACTAACAATATAATCCGTTTCGTATCAATCGAAACGGATTTTTTTTATGTAGCGGATGGCCGTATTATGTAGGCTCCTTTTAGTGCATAAAAAAATCCGTCTTGTTGTTACACTTGACGGATTTTCTGTTTAATGCAGGCTGGTTTGCTATCTACAATTTGAACTTGAACTAAAACTAAAAACTGATAACTAAAAAAACAATAACAATGGCCAGCCTGAAAACGGTTCGCTAGTAGTACGTAAAACGTCTTACTTTAGCAATATATTTAGCCAATCGAATTA
Source organism: Flavobacterium sp. (assembly GCF_029242675.1). Lineage (GTDB taxonomy): Bacteria > Bacteroidota > Bacteroidia > Flavobacteriales > Flavobacteriaceae > Flavobacterium. The sequence goes on along the minus strand of NZ_JAQWTM010000120.1, from coordinate 6,637 downwards.
CTTGATGACTGTAGCCATATTCATTGTCATACCAAATGTAAAGTACAATGTCTTTACCACCATTAGCAACAATTGTAGCATTACTGTCATAAATAGAAGGTGCCGAAGTACCTACGATATCTGATGAAACTAATTCGTTGTTTGTAGAATATTTAATTTGCTCTACTAATTCTCCTTCTAAAGCATATTTTTTCATGATAGCATTTAGAGCGGCAACTGAAGTTTTAGTCTTTACTTGTAAATTTAAAACAACTAGAGATCCATTAGGCACAGGAACCCTAATTGCGTTCGAAGTCAGTTTTCCTTCTAACGACGGTAGCGCTTTTGCAACAGCAGTACCTGCACCTGTTTCAGTAATTACCATGTTTAAAGCTGCTGCTCTACCACGACGGTATTTTTTGTGCATGTTATCCACTAAGTTTTGATCGTTAGTGTAGGAATGGATTGTTTCAAGATGTCCTTTTACAACACCAAGAGTGTCTTCTACAGCTTTTAAAATAGGCGTAATAGCATTTGTTGTACACGATGCAGCAGAGAAAATATCAATTTCATCTGGGTTGTACTCATTTTGGTTAACACCATGAACAATGTTAGGTACCCCTTTTCCTGGTGCAGTTAATAAAACTTTATCAACACCTACTGATGTTAAATGGCGACTCAATGCTTCCTTGGTTGTAAAAGCTCCCGTATTATCAATAACTAAAGCGTTATCGATATCGTATTGGGTATAATCAATTTCTTCAGGACTTCCTGCAGAGATGATGTGAACAGTAGTTCCGTTTATGATTAATGCATTGTTTTCCGTATCAGCTGCAACTGATCCTTGGAAATCTCCGTGGATCGAATCGTAACGTAATAAAGAAGCTCTTTTTTCTAATGTGGTCGCATCATTTTTGTCACGAGTTACAATAGCTCTTAGTCGTAATTGATTACCTTTTCCTGTTTTTGACATCAATTCTCTCGCCAATAAGCGACCAATTCGGCCAAAACCATAAAGTACAACATCCTTTGGTTGGATTTCATCAGATGATTTAGCCTCTTTTAATTTATCTAAAACAAAATGTCTTGCATCAGGATATTTCTCGTCATCCAATAAGTATTCGTAGGTTAGTTTACCAATATCCAATTTTGCTGGCGGTAAATCAAGTTCGAAAACAGCTCTTGCTATTTCTACCGAGTCAAAAATTGTGATTGGCTTGCCTACAAATTCCCCTGCATATTGATGCAAATTGATGATGTCGCTTACGTTTTTGTCTAAAAGTTGATTTTTAAACAAAACCATTTCGATTGATTTATCATACCATAAATCACTAATGATTTTAATTAATTCAACTCCGGCGCGTCGTCTGTCGACTTGAAATGAAACTTCTTTTTGATACAAAGGTGTGTTCTTCATGGGTGTTTAAGTTGTGAAAATTTAGTAGTTGTATTTTTAAATTTGAGGCAAAAGTACCCATTTCAATCGATTTCGTAAACTATTTTGTGATTTTTTTTATAAAAAAAAGCCAACCTGAAATGTTGATAAATTCCATACAGCTTAATCATTAATTAGTTCCTTTAGGGTAATAATTATTATCGATTTTTTTTAAATATTAATAAAAGCATAAAATAATTTAACTTTTGAGGCAAACTAAAAATAAAGAATACTTTTGTACCACCTTATAAATAATTAATGTAATGGACGATTATTATTCGGAAATGTTGAATTAAAAGTAGCTCTTGTACTATTTCAAGGAGCTATGTAAATACTATAGAATTTTGAAATGAGAGCATTTTATAAAAACAATAACGGATTAGTCGCTACCACGCAGTGGCTTCCTAATTGCTGGATCAATATCGAGTGTCCAACAGCAGCTGAAAAACTTTATATTCTAGAGGAACTTCAAATTCCTGAAGCCTTTTACAATGATATTGAAGATATCGATGAAAGACCCCGTATCGAAGTCGAAAACGGATGGACTTTAATCATTATGCGCATTCCTGTAAAAAGCAATGATGTCAAATTACCCTTTCATACCATTCCTGTAGGAGTAGTTTTTAAGGGGAATGTGTGTGCAACAATTAGTTTTCATAAAACAGAAATGCTTACTGACTTTGTAATCTATGCAAATAAAAAGAATATCGATATAAAAGACAACTTTGACCTTGTGTTACGACTATTATTATCCTCAAGTGTTTGGTTTTTGAAGTATTTAAAGCAAGTAAATCAAAAGATAAAGCTAGCTGAAGATAATTTAGAGAAATCAATTAAAAACGAAGAATTACAAGCGCTATTGCAAATTGAGAAATGCTTAGTGTTTTTTATGACATCATTAAAAGGAAATGATATTTTGTTGCACCGAATCAAGAATATTAAGTCAGAACGAATGAATTACGATGCTGATTTACTTGAAGATGTTGAGATAGAGCTGCGTCAAGCGCAGGAAACGACCAATATTTACAGTGATATATTAACTGGGACTATGGATGCATATGCTTCGGTAATTTCGAATAATATGAATACCATCATGAAGCAAATGACTTCAATTTCCATCATCTTGATGATTCCTACAGTTATCGCTAGTTTTTATGGTATGAATGTACCTAATAGTTTGCAAAATAATCCAATGGGATTACTCATAATTATTTTTGTTTCTATGGTGTTTTCCGTTTTAGGCGTTTTGTTGTTCAAAAGGAAAAGATGGTTTTAAAAAAGACTTGTTAGCTAAGGATGCTCTGACTTACCAACGTAAATTTTGGTCTAATTCGAAATAAATCTAAAAAAACTTTTGCAGTTTTGTTTTAATATAGAATTTTGCATTAACTTTGTAGCTCAAAGTACTTTTATTATGAATCAAAAACATCAAGAAGATTTAAGTCATATACGCTCGATGATGGAGCGTTCTTCGAGGTTTATTTCACTTAGTGGATTGTCGGGGGTTTTTGCTGGATTTGCTGCGCTATTGGGGGGTGGTTATATCTATTTTAGGCTAAAGATGTTAGGTGTCGATTATTCCTCTACAGCAGATCGTGTTTACAATAGTAACATTATAGTTGAATTTTTTATTGTAGCGCTTATGGTTTTGCTCTTTGCTTTAGCTTTTGGTGCATTTTTTACAATTCGAAAAAGTAAAAAGAATAACTTACCTATTTGGACTTCTGCTACTAAAAATGTACTTATTAATTTACTAATTCCATTAAGTGTAGGTGCTTTTTTTTGTGGTTCACTTTATTTACATCAACTTTTTGTTTACATCGCTCCTGCGACTCTTTTGTTTTATGGTTTAGCACTTGTAAATGCAGAGAAGTATACTTTTTCTGATATTAAATATTTAGGATATTTAGAACTTATCTTAGGAGTGGTCTCTCTCTTTTATTTAGGTAAAGGTCTTTTATTTTGGATCGTAGGTTTTGGTTTTTTACATGTATTATATGGTTTAATCATGTATAAAAAGTACAAATAGTATGAGTATTATAGGTAAGCTAAATAAAGACTTTGAAAGCAGGGTGAGGCTTGGAATTATGTCAGTTTTAATTGTCAATGATTGGATTGACTTTACTGAGATGAAAGCCTTGCTTGAGGTGACAGATGGCAATTTGGCTAGTCATACCTCAGGTTTGGAAAAGCTTAATTACCTGGAGGTTAAGAAAGAATTTGTTGGAAAAAAACCTAAAACATCGTACCGAATTACAAATGCGGGACGCATTGCATTTACGGAACATCTCAATTTTCTTGAAAAATTAATAAAATCTAAATAAACCCTTTTTTTAACCATTTACTTTGAAAAACAAAGTACTTTTAAATTTATCAAAATGAAAAAACATCATTTAATTTTCGGATCAACAGCAATTTTTACTTTTTTATTTTATGATGAAGGAGTGGGAGTAAATGTATCACTTTTTGCGTTTGCATTGCTTTGTCTTATTTATGCTAATTATAAAAATAGAGATAAAATATTTTATGTATTGGCATTTTGTAGTTTATGTTCTATTATGGCTTTTGCTTGGTATGGTGATCTATCTTCCTTTTTTGCTCTTTTCTTTTCACTTTTATTTATTCAATTTAAAAATAATGACAAGCGAATCAAAGTCATACAATCCATTCCAGTGGTTTTTGTTAATTTTTTCACATCACTTGCTCGACCTTTTTTCTTTGAAGAATGGCTACCAAAGATTAAAATTGGTAATAATTCAGCTAAAAAATTAATTGCCTACATTCTTATTCCATCTATTTTTATAATAATGTTCTTTGCAGTTTATTCCTTTGGTAGTGATGCTTTTTCAGGATTTTTGAGGTATGAATTGGATCTTGATTATATTGATGTCTTTTTGATTATTATTCTTGGATTCTATATTTCATTTACTTTTTGGAACCTTTGGTTTCCTAATTATGTTTATACAATAAACCATAAACTAGATAATGATTTTTCTCAGGATTCCCAAAGTAATGTTAGTCCTAGTTTTTCATTTTTGGATATGGAATTTGAACGGAAAAGTGGAGAGATATCTTTAATAGTACTCATCGCGATGCTAGTTATTTTTATAGTTAGTTATAATTATGAGCAATTCTTTAAAGTTCAAAATATAGCTGAATTAAGCGCAGCGACTCACGACCGAGTAAATACCGTAGTTTTATCAATCCTAATGGCAGTTGGCGTAATTATATTCTATTTTAAAAATGGATTTAATTTTGATCCAAAAGCTAAGAATTTGAGATTGTTGGCCTACATATGGATCAGTTTAAATGCCATACTAGTTGTTAGCTCTTTGCTAAAAAATTCTGAATATATCCTTAGTTTTGGTCTGACTTATAAACGCTTGGGAGTTTATGCTTTTTTAATTTTAATTTTAGTAGGTCTAGGGTTTACATTTTTAAAAATTAAAAACAAAAAGACAAATGCTTACCTATTTAATCAAATGATATGGTTTTTATATGGATTACTTTTAGTGTGCGCGTGCTTTAATTGGGGTAATCTCATTACCAATTATAATATAAAAGTTAATAAAGGTGTTGATCCTGTTTTTTTGAGTAAACTGAGCTTTAATGATGCAGCAAGAAGAGCTTATTTTTTAGACAAAGATTTAAATGGCCGTTATCCTGAGTTGGCAAGAGAGGAAGAGATTGAAAGAAATCAAAAAGGCAATATATTATCAACAAACTTGTATTTTTTGACTTTGGACGAGATTAATTAAGTCTATATTTTAGAATAATAAAGCCAGAGACAGTCTCTGGCTTTTGTTATTTAATAATCTCCTTTTCTCTTAAACCTAGGATCGTCTCTTTTTATGAACTCCGTTCTTTTCTTGGGAGCTTCTGATCTTTCCGGCTTTGGTAAACTAGCTTCTTCTGTTTTACTCGATGGTTCTATCAGTTCGTTCAGCTCTTTGATTTCGGCATCAGTTAGATCCCTGTAACGACCAACTGGAACATCTAGTGAGATGTTTATGATTCGGATGCGTTTTAAGGCTGTTACTTCATACCCAAGGTATTCGCACATTCTACGAATTTGGCGGTTTAGCCCTTGTGTTAAAATGATTTTAAAGGTCGTTGCACTAATTTTTTCAACCTTACATTTTCTGGTTACAGTATCAAGTATTGGAATACCGTTACTCATTTTGTCAATAAAGCGCTCGGTGATAAGTTTGTTTACCGTTACAGTATATTCCTTTTCGTGATTGTTGCGGGCACGCAATATTTTATTGACAATATCTCCATCATTTGTCATGAAAATCAGTCCCTCACTGGCCTTATCTAAACGACCAATTGGAAAAATACGTGTTGGATAATTGATATAATCTACGATATTATAGCGTACATCTAAATTAGTAGTACACTCAATACCTACAGGTTTATTAAAGGCTAAATATACAGGCTTTTCTTTTCGATCATGAATTAGTTTGCCATCTATACGTACTTCATCATGTGGAGAAACTTTGGTACCAAGCTCAGGAACTACACCGTTTATAGTGACGCGTCCTTGCTCAATTATTTTATCTGCTTCGCGACGGGAGCAGTAACCAGTTTCGCCTATGAATTTGTTCAGCCGTTTTAAATTTTCTTCCATGCTACAAAAGTAATCATTTTGAGATTGAGATTTGGAATTGCTGCTGGAAAAGTATTGGAATTGATGTGCGTGAGGGATAGTAGCGGCATCGCCCGGTCTACAAAACAAGGCGGTAGCCGTAGGTTTTGTTAGCGGGAATATAGCGTATAGCCCGACCGTGGCTCATTTTTTTTAATGAGGCAGGGTCACGCCCAAAATAAAATTATTAGATTGTTTGAAACAAAAATTGATATACTTGTTCGTACAAACGGTCGCTGTGCATGCTGTGTCCTAGACCATTGGTTTTGATAAATACGGCATTTTTCCAACTATCGGCTATTTTTTTTCCCTCGGCAAAGGCAACTATGGCATCGTCAGAATCATGAGCGATTAAGCCGGGAGTTTTTATTGTGGATGCAAAATGTTTTCCGGAGAACTGCTCTAATTTTAGTTTAAAATGAGTTAGGTAATGCGCTTCGAGCCCTTTGGATATAATTGAATTCAGGCTTAGCATTTTGATGTAGTTGTTTAAAATGATTTTAAAATCGCTCGGTGCGCCTAGAATTACCATTTTGATGATATGCTCATTTTGGTAGTGTGATTGGTAGTACAAA
>NZ_JAQWTM010000440.1 GCF_029242675.1 Flavobacterium sp. | reverse complement strand
AGTTTATCAGTTACATTTTGTTCTGCACTTAAATAGGCTGATGGTTCAAAAGCATATTTTTTATCGAGTTGATCAAAATTAATTCCTGAGGTGGTGTTTGAAGGGCGAATAGTCCCCGGATTAAATTCGTAATAAATTCCGTTTACACCATAACTAAGCTTGAAACTATCAGAGATATAGTTTTTGAAATCATATTTAATATTGTAGTTCTTGATTCCTGAGTCCCATTGAAATCCTACAAAGTCTAGATTAAGTCCATAATAGTAATCACTATATATTAAGGAGAGGTTCGAAAATAATTTGTCTGAATACAAATGGTTCCATCTTAAATTTAAAGTAGTGTTACCGTAGATATTGGTAAAGCTATTGTTCAACGAAAATACATCTCTACCAAAATAGCCCGATAAATAAACGCTGTTATTAGCGTCGAATTTATAATTTAACTTCATGTTTAAATCATAAAAGTACGCTGCATTATTTTTTTGTTCTTCAGATAATTTTAAAAAAAGATGAGCGTACGAGCTGCGTCCACCAATTAAAAAAGCACCTTTGTCTTTTACTATTGGACCTTCTACAAGAATTCGGCTTGAAATTAATCCAATTCCACCATTGGCATGAAACTCTTTACTGTTTCCATCTTTTTGATAAATATCTAATACAGACGATACACGACCACCATAATTAGCGGGTATTCCTCCTTTGTACAATTTTAAATCTTTGATAGCGTCAGGATTAAAAACAGAAAAGAATCCGAAAACGTGGGACGAATTAAAAATTGTGGCTTCATCCAATAATATTAAATTTTGATCAGCACCACCACCACGAACGTTAAATCCGGAAGCTCCTTCACCAGCATTGGTTACTCCGGGAAGTAGTAGCAGCGATTTAAGAACATCGACTTCTCCAAGAACGACTGGCATTTTTTTTATCGATGAAATAGAAAGTTTGTTCAAACTCATTTCCGGTGAACGAATGTCAGTGTTGTATTTTTTATCGGTAATGATGACTTCTTTAAGTTCTTGTCCGTCTAGATTTAGATTTACATCTAATTTTTTGTTGTCAAAAAGTTCAATTTGCTGGGAAGCTGTTTGGAATCCGATGTAACTAAATAGTGCCTTGTAGGATCCAGCAGGGAGTGTTATGGAGTAAAAACCGTACTCATTAGTTGTGGTACTCGATTTTAATTCAGGGAAATAAATGGTAACCCCAATAAGTGTTTCGTTATTACGACTGTCAGATACAGTACCGCTAACGGTGAATTTCTTTTTTGTCGTATCTGTAGTGTTTTTTTCCTGCGAAAATGCAGTAACTGCTGATGTTAAACAGAGCAACAAATAAATGATTTTTTTTAGGGACATGTTTTTTATTTAGATGTGCAAATTTGATTAAAAGATATAGAAATAAGGTTTAAACAAAATTTAAATATACGTTAATAAAAAAAGACAACCAATTGAGGTTGTCTTTTTTAGAAGTATTGTCTTGAATAGCTTATGCTATTTTTGCTAGAATTGCATTGAAAGTTGCACTAGGACGCATAGCAACACTTGTTAAAGCAGGATTAGGTTGGTAATAACCGCCAATTTCTTGTGCTTTACCTTGTGCATTAATCAACTCGGCATTGATTGTAGCTTCGTTAGCATGGAATTCTTGCGCTATAGTACTAAAAGTCGCTTTTAATGCTGCATCTTTATTTTGTTCTGCTAAGGCATCAGCCCAGTACATCGCTAAGTAAAAGTGAGATCCACGATTATCTAGTTGACCTACTTTTCTAGCTGGAGATTTATCATTTCTTAAAAATGCATCATTTGCCTGATCTAAGGTTTCTGATAAAACAATCGCTTTAGAGTTGTTTAAAGATTGTCCTAAATGTTCTAGAGAAGCACCTAGTGCTAAAAATTCTCCAAGAGAATCCCAACGAAGGTAACCTTCTTCGGTAAACTGCTCTACGTGCTTAGGAGCTGATCCTCCTGCGCCAGTTTCAAATAATCCACCACCATTCATCAAAGGAACGATTGATAGCATTTTAGCAGACGTTCCTAATTCTAAAATTGGGAATAAATCTGTTAAATAGTCACGCAATACATTTCCAGTTACCGAGATCGTATCTTCTCCTTTTTTGATGCGCTCTAATGTAAAACTAGTCGCTGCAATAGGATTTAAAATACGAATGTCCAGTCCAGTCGTGTCGTGATCTTTTAGATATAAATTTACTTTTTCAATTAATTGTCTGTCGTGTGCTCTGTTTTCGTCTAACCAAAAAACAGCTGGTGTACTTGATAAACGCGCTCTGTTTACAGCTAGTTTTACCCAGTCTTGAATAGGAGCGTCTTTTGCTTGACACATTCTAAAAATGTCTTTAGCTTCAACTGCTTGTTCCATTAAAACAGTTCCTTTTGTGTCAACAACACGGACAACACCGTTAGATGTCATTTGGAAAGTTTTATCGTGAGAACCATATTCTTCTGCTTTTTGAGCCATTAGTCCCACGTTAGGAACGCTTCCCATTGTTGTTGGGTCAAAGGCACCGTTCTTTTTACAGAAATCAATTGTAGCAGTATAGATTCCAGCATAAGAACGGTCTGGAATAATAGCCAACGTATCTTGTGATTTTCCGTATTTATTCCACATTTGTCCTGATGTACGTATCATAGCAGGCATTGACGCATCTACAATAACATCAGAAGGAACATGAAGATTGGTAATTCCTTTATCAGAGTTTACCATAGCAAGAGCTGGACCATTTTCAATTGCTTGCGCAATGGCTGCTTCAACCTCAGCTTGTTCAGGACGTCCAGCTATTTTAGCATAAACATCACCTAAACCGTTACGAGTATCAACTCCTAAGTCTGAAAATAAAGTAGCGTATTTTTCAAAAACTGCTGCGAAGTAAACTTCCACAATAGCTCCAAATATAATTGGATCTGATACTTTCATCATCGTTGCTTTCAGGTGAACTGATAACAAGATGTTTTTTTCTTTTGCTTCAGCAATGGCTGTTTTTACAAATGATTTTAAGGCTTGTAAATGCATTACAGAGCTATCGATGATTTCGCCTACTTTAAGCGGAGTACTTGCTTTTAATACGGTAGTCGTACCATCTTCTCCAACAAATTCTATTTTAACATCCGTAGCTTCGGCAATAGTAACTGATTTTTCACTTCCGTAAAAATCACCACTTCCCATTGAAGCAACTTCTGTTTTTGATTCTGATGACCATGCTCCCATAGAATGTGGGTTTACTTTAGCATAGTTTTTTACTGCTTTTGGTGCTCTACGATCAGAGTTTCCTTCACGTAAAACAGGGTTTACAGCTGAACCAAGTACTTTTGAGTATTTTAATTTTGTTTCCTTTTCCACATCAGTTTGTGGGTCTTCAGGGAAATTTGGTATTGCGTATCCGTGTGACTGCAATTCAGCAATGGCTTCTTTTAGTTGTGGTACGGATGCAGAGATATTTGGTAATTTAATAATATTAGCTTCTGGTGCAGTTGCTAATTTTCCTAATTCAGAAAGAGAGTCTTTTACTCTTTGTTCTTCGGTTAAAAATTCTGGAAAATTAGCCAGAATTCTTGCTGCTAAAGAAATGTCTTCGGTAGTTATTTCTATACCTGCTGTAGCTGTAAAAGCTTGAACAATAGGTAAGAAAGAGTAAGTCGCTAATAAAGGTGCTTCATCTGTTAAGGTGTAAGCAATTTTTGATTTCTGTGTCATTATTACTATTTTATAATCGTATCCGTAGTGTCTAGGATGTAGAATGTATGTTTTGCTAAAAATTAAGCCTCGCAAATATATGAAAATCACACTAAAAACGAATAGCGTTTGGGTGACAAAATAGGGAATAAGTTAAGAACTAACGAGATATTAGTAAATTGTTATTTTTGAACTTTATTTTTAGGCATAAAAAAAGGTCCCAACACTATTGGGACCTTTTATGATAAAGAGACAGTAAACTATCTTCTTTTGTCTTTGATTTTCGCTTTCTTACCAGTAAGTTGTCTGAAGTAGAAAATTCTAGCTCTACGAACTGAACCTTTTTTGTTGATTTCAACTTTTTGTAAAGCTGGCAAGTTCACAGGGAAGATACGCTCAACACCTACTGCACCTGACATTTTACGGATTGTAAAAGTTTCAGTACTTCCAGTACCTCTTCTTTGGATTACAACTCCTTTAAAAAACTGAGTTCTAGTTTTTTCACCCTCTTTAATTTCGTAGTACACAGTGATAGTATCACCAGCTCCGAATACAGGGAAATCTTTTCTTGTAACAAATTCGTTATTAACGAAATCTACTAAATTTGCCATTTTAAATGCTAATTATGGTTTTTGAATTAGAGCAACATTCACGGATCTCGCCAGAGGTTAGTCTAAAGTGGGTGCAAAAGTAATTAAAAAAGTTTAAAGTTTAAAGTTTTTTTATTTAAAGTTAAAACTCTATTCCTCTAGTAAATCCGGTCTTCTAGTTTTAGTATGCTCATACGCCATGTCCTCGCGCCATTTGTCAATTTTAGCAAAGTTTCCACTAGTTAAAACTTCTGGAACTTTCCAACCTTTGTAATCAGCCGGGCGCGTATAAATAGGTCCTGATAGTAAGCCATCTTGAAAACTATCAGTCAATGCTGAGGTTTCGTCACTTAAAACTCCAGGAATTAACCGAATTAAAGCATCAGATAAAACTAAAGCTCCTAATTCTCCACCAGATAATACATAATCGCCAATCGAGATTTCCTTAGTAATGAAATGGTCTCTCACACGCTGATCCACTCCTTTGTAGTGACCACATAATATGATGATATTCTCATACATCGACATGGTGTTGGCCATTTTTTGATTTAGCGTTTCACCATCAGGAGACATATAGATAATCTCGTCGTAGGTTCTTTCACTTTTCAAATGGGTAATACATGCATCAATAGGTTGCACTGTCATGACCATTCCCGCTCCGCCGCCGTAAGGATAATCATCAACGCTTTTTTGTTTGTTCGTCGTATAATCTCTTAGGTTGTGAAAATGAACTTCTACCAATCCTT
>NZ_JAQWTM010000102.1 GCF_029242675.1 Flavobacterium sp. | reverse complement strand
CTTATCGAGGAAAAAATGTTGATTCTTATCCGTCAAGGAAAGGTTTCAAAATGGTTTTCAGGAATTGGTCAAGAAGCTATTTCAGTGGGAGTTACCGCTGTTTTAGATCAGGATGAATACATATTGCCGATGCATCGTAATTTAGGGGTATTTACCGGTAGAAATATTCCTTTATACCGCTTATTCTCGCAATGGCAAGGAAAAGCCAATGGTTTTACTAAAGGTCGGGATCGTAGTTTTCACTTTGGAACACAAGAATATAAAATAATAGGGATGATTTCGCATCTAGGGCCACAGTTAGGCGTGGCGGACGGAATCGCTTTAGCAAATAAATTAAAGAAAAACGGAAAAATAACCGCCGTTTTTACAGGTGAAGGCGCTACATCCGAAGGGGATTTTCATGAAGCATTAAATATTGCTTCGGTTTGGGAATTACCCGTTATGTTCGTCATAGAAAATAATGGTTACGGACTTTCAACTCCTACCAACGAGCAGTACCGATGCGAAAACTTGGCCGATAAAGGCAAAGGTTACGGAATGGAAAGTCATATCGTAGACGGAAATAATATTTTGGAAGTATATAATTTACTATCTGATTTAAAAGCTTCTATGAAAGTGAATCCGCGACCTATATTACTTGAATTCAAAACGTTTAGAATGCGTGGTCATGAAGAGGCGAGTGGTACTAAATATGTTCCGCAAGAGTTAATGGAGCAGTGGGCCGTTAAAGATCCCGTAGAAAATTATAGGAATTTCTTAAAAGAAAATAAAATCTTAACAGAGGAGTTTGACGAAAGTCTGCGAGCTGAAATAAAAGCTGAAATCGATGAAAGTTTGGCTTTAGCCAATGCAGAACCTGAGATAGAAGCTTATTTAAGTGAAGAATTAAATGATGTATATAAACCGTTTATTTATGAGGAGATTAAACCAACAGATGCTAAAGAAAAAATTCGATTAATTGATGCTATTTCAAGTAGTTTAAGGCAGTCAATGGAACGCCATAGTAATTTGGTTATCATGGGTCAAGATATTGCTGAATATGGTGGTGCATTTAAAATCACTGACGGTTTTGTAGCACAATTTGGTAAAGAACGCGTAATTAATACACCTATTTGTGAAAGTGCAGTGGTTTCGGCTGGAATGGGATTATCAATAAACGGTTACAAAGCGATTGTCGAAATGCAGTTTGCCGATTTTGTGTCGACTGGTTTTAATCCAATTGTGAATTTATTAGCTAAATCGCATTACCGCTGGTTAGAAAAAGCGGATGTAGTGGTTCGCATGCCCTGCGGTGGAGGGACTCAAGCAGGACCTTTTCATTCCCAAACAAATGAAGCTTGGTTTACAAAAACTCCTGGTTTAAAGGTGGTTTATCCTGCTTTTCCGTACGATGCTAAAGGATTGCTCAACGCATCCATTAACGATCCAAATCCAGTATTATTTTTTGAGCACAAACAGTTGTATCGCTCCGTTTACCAAGAAGTACCTGCAGATTATTATACATTACCATTAGGGAAAGCTGCTTTAATTAAAGAAGGAACCGATGTAACTATTATTGCTTTTGGTGCTGCAGTCCATTGGGCTTTGGATACTTTAGAGAAAAATCCAACTGTTTCAGCCGACGTTTTAGATTTAAGAACGCTACAACCACTAGATACCGAAGCTATTTTTAAATCAGTGAAAAAAACGGGTAGAGCGATTATCTTTCAAGAGGATTCATTATTTGGTGGAATAGCAAGCGATATTTCCGCTTTAATCATGGAGGAATGCTTCAAATACTTGGACGCGCCGGTGCAAAGGGTAGCGAGCTTAGATTCGCCAATTCCGTTTACAAAAGCGCTAGAAGATCAATATTTGCCGAAAGGCCGATTTGAAAAAACATTATTAGAGCTATTAGCGTACTAAAAATCGTACTTTAAAATAACACATTTAAGACGTAATTCATTGTTACGGCTTTTTTACGTTTATATGGTAAACTCATTCTTAATTATTCCAACAGATTTTTTACCTTTAAATTCTGAAAAAAGCATCTATGAAAAAAATAATAGTAACAGCCGTACTTCTCACTTTCTTAATTTCTTGCAAAAAGAATGCAGAAACTGTAGTTCCAGAAGACATTAATTTAGCTTTCGAAAATTATAAGGAAGGATTTGTCAGTTCGCTTTGGGACGTATATCCAGATTGGGCAGCATATCAAGGTTTTCACAAAGGAGATAGCATTTTAGTAATTTCTGACTCGGTTTTTAAAAAGAAACAACTTGATTTTGCACATGCACAACTTGATTCTTTGGAGCACTATCCCATTAAAAGTCTTTCGGACAACAATATAATTGATTTCTACATTATTCAAAATCAATTAAAAACAGTAATTTTTTCTATCGATAAGTTAAAATCAAATGAATGGAATCCTGCAGAATACAATGTAGGAGGCGCATTTGCTGAAATTTTAAATGGAAAGTACGATTCATTGGACGCACGTTTGCACAGTTTCAATGCAAAAATGACCAATATTCCCGCTTACTATGCAGCTGCAAAGCAGAACTTAAAAAATCCTACTTTAGAACATACTGCATTGGCTATTGCTCAAAATTTAGGAGGTATTGGTATTTTTGAGCAGGATTTGAATGCGGCTTTAAGCAAAAGTAAATTAAGTGTAGCTGAGAAAAAAGAAATGAGTGCAAAGGCAAAAATTGCCGTAGCAGCGATTAAAGACTATGCTAATTGGTTAAAAGAGCTAGATAACAAAACTCCACGTTCCTTTAGATTAGGTAAGGAGTTGTACGATACAAAATTTGATCTAGAAATTCAATCGAGCTATAGTGCTGATTCTGTTTTCGCAAAAGCAGTAGCACATAAAGCAGATTTGCACGAGAAAATGTTTCGCCTTGCAGATACTCTATGGACCAAGTACCTAAAAAAGGAGCCGAAACCAACGGATAAATTGCAATTGATTAAAAAGGTTATTGACAAAATTTCGCTTCAGCATACCACTCCTGCTAAATTTCAATCTGAAATCGAAAAGCAAATTCCTGAACTTGCTGCTTATGTTAAAGAAAAAGATTTGTTATATATCGATCCTTCAAAACCATTAGTAGTTCGTAAAGAGCCAGCCTATATGGCAGGTGTTGCGGGAGCTTCGATATCCGCTCCTGGTCCTTACGATAAAAATGCAAATACTTATTACAATGTTGGTAGTTTAAACGGTTGGTCAGCAGAAAAGGCAGAAAGTTATTTGAGAGAATATAATGATTATGTCCTACAAATTTTAAATATCCACGAGGCAATTCCGGGTCATTACACCCAATTAGTGTACAGTAATCAATCGCCTAGTATTATAAAAGCACTATTTGGAAACGGCGCCATGATCGAAGGTTGGGCTGTTTATGCCGAAAGAATGATGCTGGAAAGTGGTTATAAAAATTCACCTGAAATGTGGTTGATGTATTATAAATGGAACCTAAGAACGACTTGTAACACGATTTTAGATTATAGTGTTCACAGCAAAAACATGAGCAAAGAGGAAGCGATGTCCTTACTAATCAATGAAGCGTTTCAGCAACAGGCTGAAGCCGAAGGTAAATGGACTCGTGTTAGTGTATCGCAAGTACAGTTATGTTCTTATTTTGCAGGCTATACAGAAATTTATGACTTTAGAGAATTACTTAAAAAAGAAAAAGGAGCTGAATTTAACTTGAAACAGTTTCATGAAAAGTTCTTGAGTTACGGTAGTGCTCCTGTAAAATACATTAAAGAATTAATGGTAAAGGAAAGCAAGACCAAAAAGTCCTAAAAGAAAAAACCAATTAAAAATTTAATTGGTTTTTTTTTGTCTAAAATTTTCCTAAAAGCCAATAGAGAATAATAAAAAGTATAATAGTTCCAAAGCAACCACCACCTAATTTTTTGGCTCCCCAGCCTGCGAGTATTGTTTTAAAGAATCCGTTCATGATGTACAGTATTAGTTTATTAATTGATTTATTGTTAAAAATAAATAAAAAAAAGCTACAACCTTTCGTTACATTATAATGTTGATATATAATCTATTAATATTGAAAGAATGTAGCCGTTAGCCACAACTGCAACAGAAAGTCTTTGTATTAAAACTTTCCTTTATTAGTTCAAAACCAAATTTTGCTACCTGAAATTTTTTAGTAATTAAATTGTATATCGTAAATTTGACAAAAATAATTTGATCAATTAAATGAAGCCTTTAAAAGAAAATCTGCTGATAAAAGATGCCACCTTGCATAAAGTTCAATTTGATACCGAGTGGTTTTTTAATTTGGATGAAATGGCTTTTTATTTAAAAGAGGATTTATCCGAAGTCGAGTTTATCTATCTCCCGATGATAATCGATGGCGAGGAGGAATATGTGAAATGCAGTTCTTTTGAAGATATTATCCGAGGCCGAAAAGAATTTATAGAAAATAAAAGAGGAGCTTAATGTAAGCTCCTCTTTTGGCTCAACTATCGATTGGTTAATTTTGCTTTCTCTTTTCTGATGTCACTAATTTTTCGATTTTCGATTTTACTTTCGAGCCAAGAAATAATATCAAGATATAAAAAGGCTCTTTTTTCATATGTATTCTTATCGAGTTCAATAAAACGAAGGCGCATTTTAATGAATTCCTTCTTAATATCGCTCGGATAAATTGAATTTAGGTTTTTCAAAAACTTAATAATTTCCTTTTGAACCTCATGTAAGTCGTTCATTTTAAGTAAAAACTTATAGGTATTCTTTAATTGATTGTCTAAATAATAATCTTTACCTAGTTCATAATGAGCTATTAAACACAGTAAACGAGCAAAGCACATTAAATCTTCTCGCATGCTTAGATTTTTGTTGTTGATTATTTTTTCAAGATATAAAATACAATCCGCATACTTTTCATTGCCAAAATAAATGCTCGCAATTTTGTAAAAAAACATCATTTCGTGATGTTCATCTAGATGATCATTATGGATTTTAAGTTTATGTAAAATTTCAGGAATTAAATATTATGCTTCCGCAAAAGTACCTTCTAGAATATGAAAATTCAGCTTGTTGTTATAAACGTATAGAAAGGATAATGAAGC
Source organism: Flavobacterium sp. (assembly GCF_029242675.1). Lineage (GTDB taxonomy): Bacteria > Bacteroidota > Bacteroidia > Flavobacteriales > Flavobacteriaceae > Flavobacterium. The sequence continues at coordinate 2,126 of NZ_JAQWTM010000102.1, read as the reverse complement.
AATATTGTCGTTTGCAGGAAATCGAGGATCAGCAATCGTTTCTTCTAATCGACTTAGGTTTTCTTTAAACTTCGACATGTATTTTAGCATATACAACGACTCCAATAAATAATGGTTTCCTTTTAGAAAGAAAACCGGATTCAGGAAAATCATGTGCTCATTGTCATAAAACAAAGTCACCCATTTATAGGCATATTTGTAACTAGATAAAAAATCCTGCACTAGGAAACTGCGCCACAGATTGGCATTATAAAACCAGTATTTTTCTCTGAAACCAAATTTAGTTTCATCAAATTTAGCGATGTGTTTGTTAAAATAATCATCAATATATTTATACTCCTCATCTGTTTTTACATATCCAGTTTTAAGCATGATACCATAAAGCTGCAAAGAAAGGTTGGAGAGTTTACTCGATATTGTGTTTCTATAATTAAGCTCCTTGGCTTGAATTACCAATTCGTCGGCACGACCTTGGATACTTCGAGTGATATATTGCGATTCTATCAATTTTTCGAACTCTACTATTTCGTATGCCATCAATTTTTCATCGTTTTCTAAAGCGATGATTTTGGTTTTATCCAAGAGTTTTAAGCTTTGCTTATAGAGTCCTTTATTGTATAAAATGGTAGCAAAATCGATTTGCTCTCGCAGTTGATAACGCACATTTTGACTTGGAATATTAAGTCTAATACTAACCAGTATTTGCTTGTATAGATATGATTTTAAATTAGATAGCTGTACTTTTTTAATTACACCGCTTTTTAAAATCAGTTTTTCGTCATAGGTATCTGACTTGTCTAAAGTATTAAACAACTCAATGAATTTCGTATTTGAACTGGTCTCTAACCGACTCGCAAAAATTTTAAACTGTCTTTTTTCTGATTTAGACAGTGATTTTATTAAGACAAATAAGAAATCTTTTTGATGGTTAGCCATTGTAAAATAAAGTGGTTTATTTTATTGATTATCAAGTTCTTAGCTAATTATAAATTAGCTTATAAGCAGTATATTTAGTATAAATTCGTTTTATATTCACTATATGGAAATCTACTTTTGCTATGAAGATGTGAAATTACATTAAATTAATGAAAATGAATAGAGAGAAAGTTCAAATTTTTGATACCACTTTGAGAGATGGAGAACAAGTCCCGGGATGTAAATTAGACACGGCTCAAAAGCTAGTCATTGCAAAACGATTGGATGAGATGGGTGTTGATATTATTGAAGCTGGATTCCCTGTTTCAAGTCCAGGAGATTTTTTATCTGTTTCAGAAATTAGTAAAGTAGTTAAAAACGCTACGGTTTGCGGATTAACGAGAGCGGTAAAAAATGATATCGATGTGGCAGCCGCGGCGCTTAAAAACGCAAAGTTTCCGCGTATTCATACTGGTATAGGAACTTCTGATTCTCATATCATACACAAATTAAATACAACCAAAGAAGATATTATTGAACGTGCCAAAGCTGCCGTAAAACTAGCCAAATCATACGTTGAAGATGTAGAGTTTTATGCGGAAGATGCAGGACGCACGGATAATGAATTTTTAGCACGAGTCTGTGAAGAAGTGATAAAAGCAGGTGCTACAGTATTAAATATTCCTGATACCACAGGATATTGCTTGCCAGAAGAATATGGAGCAAAAATTAAATACCTGAAAGAGAATGTAAAAGGTATTGAAAACGTGGTTTTGTCTTGCCATTGTCACAATGATCTTGGAATGGCTACAGCAAATTCAATTTCGGGTGCCATCAATGGAGCAAGACAAATAGAATGTACAATAAATGGAATAGGAGAAAGAGCGGGAAATACTGCACTCGAGGAAGTAGTAATGATATTCAAACAACATCCTTATTTGAATCTGTACACCGATATTGATACAAAGCAATTGAATGAAATGAGCAGATTAGTTTCTGAAAGTATGGGAATGATTGTTCAACCCAATAAAGCAATCGTAGGTGCCAATGCCTTTGCTCACAGTTCAGGAATTCATCAAGATGGTGTAATAAAAAACAGAGCTACTTATGAGATAATGGATCCTTTAGAAGTTGGTGTCAATGAATCCTCAATAGTCTTAACAGCCAGAAGCGGAAGAGCTGCACTGGCGTATCGAGCTAAAAAAGTAGGA
>NZ_JAQWTM010000100.1 GCF_029242675.1 Flavobacterium sp. | reverse complement strand
GAATGGCAAACGCCAGTTATCAAGCCCTATGCACCGTTACTTTTAGATCCATCGGCTCGAGTTTTTCACTATGGTCAAGCTATTTTTGAAGGAATGAAAGCATACAAAGACAAGAATGATGATGTTTGGCTTTTTAGACCTGATGAAAACTACAAACGTTTCAATAGCTCAGCTACAAGAATGGCAATGCCAGAGGTTCCAGAAGCTATTTTTATGGAAGGGTTAAACGAGGTCTTAAAAATGGACAACGATTGGATTGTCAAGGGAAAAGGAAATTCATTGTACATCCGTCCTTTTATGATTGCTACTGGAACTGGTGTAATCGCGAATCCATCAGATCAATATAAATTTATGATTCTTTTGTCTCCAGCTAAATCCTATTATTCTGGTGAAGTAAAAGTACTTATCGCTGAACATTTCAGTAGAGCTGCTAATGGCGGAATTGGAGCTGCGAAAGCTGCTGGTAATTATGCTGCGCAATTTTACCCAACCAATTTGGCGAACAAACAAGGTTTCCAGCAGGTAATATGGACTGATGATGCTACTCACACGAAGTTAGAAGAAGCAGGGACCATGAATGTTTTCTTTAGAATCAATGACACTTTACTTACAGCTCCTACAAGTGAGCGTATTTTAGATGGTATCACCCGAAAAAGCTTAATTGATATTGCTATCAACGAAGGGATTACAGTTGATGTTCGTCCGGTCTTAGTTTCTGAATTGGTAGAAGCATCTAAAAACGGAAGTTTAAAAGAAATTTTTGGAGCTGGAACCGCGGCAGTTGTAAATCCAATTGCAGGTTTTTCATATCAAGAAAAATATTACGAGTTACCAAAAGTAACGAATTCATATGCGGAACAACTGAAAGAAAAGCTTACTAATATTCAAAATAAGTTAGCTGATGATACCTACGGTTGGACTGTTCAAGTGCAATAAACAGAACAACTCATACTATAAAAGCGATTTCTGAAAACAGAAATCGCTTTTTTATTTAGTTATATCCCGTTATTCCTTGAGAATAGCAGAAAAATTGGGTTTGAAATAATTAGGACCTTTCATCACTTTTCCGTCTTCTCTGTAAATTGGACTTCCGTCTTCCCCTAGCTTGCTCATATTACTGCGCTGAATTTCGTCAAAAACTGCTTCAATTTTATCTTGCAGTCCATGTTCAATAATAGTTCCACATAGAATGTAGAGCATGTCACCCAAGGCATCGGCAATTTCGACTAGATCGTTGTTTTGGACCGCCTCGAGGTATTCTTCATTTTCCTCTTTCATTAAGTTAAAACGTAATATCTTTTTAGCATCACCTAAATTTGCGATAGGCGTTTCGCTATGACCAATTTTGAAAGCAGTATGAAATTCCTTGACTGCATTTATTTGCTTTTGCATACGTTATAATTTATTTAAATGAGCCCTTAAATTAGTAACTATTATTAAACAAATGCCTACTTTTGTATTAAAATTTTCAAACTATGTTTAGTCTAGGACAACTTATATTTGCAGGCTGTTTTTTTATTGCATTTGTTATAGCAATGGTGTACTCCTATCGCAAGGATATTACCATTCACAAACAATTTTATAAAGGGAATTATAAAATATTACTTGGATTTTTTATTTTTATTGCAATCCTGTTTGTTATCAAAATCTTTTTTAAACGATAGAGCATTTGCTCTGATTAGACGTCAATGCATAAAATGCCGATGTTAATGATTGATTTAAAATAATAGTGCATTAACTATTAAAGATATGATCCCTTTAAATCAAGTAAGATAACAGGACGCACTTTTACTTCACAAAGCGGTTTTCAGCACTTGGCTTAAGCAGATAATCGATAGAAAATTTGGAAAACTACTTTCTATTAAAACTGCGTTTTAAAAAAAATCAGTTGAATTTATAAATTTCCCTTACATTGCCAAGGATATTAATAAAATTTTTAACTTTACCGCACCTAACAATCCATTTATTATGAGAATTTTAAAGTATCTCCTACTTTTATTTTTATTAAGCTTAGTTGCACTTTCGATTTTTATTGCTACCCAAAAAGGCGAATACTTTATAGAAAGAAGTAGAATAATTAATTCTCCTTCTAACTCTGTTTACAATTACGTGAACGATTATAGAAATTGGGAAGACTTTGGATCTTGGTCAAATGATGATGCAAATATGAAATTTACCTATCCGGAAAATACCGTAGGTAAAGGCGCTTTTTACTCTTGGGAAGGAAAAGACGGTAATGGTAGCATGACTACTGTTTTTACTAAAGAAAATGATAGTATCGCACAGAAAATGACAATAGATGGAGCTACATCAGTTGTCAATTGGAAATTCAAGGATACTATAGGAGGAACAAAAGTAACTTGGAGCACTAAAGGTAAAATGGACTTTTTTTTCAAGATATACAGTGCAGTTAGCGGCGGTGTAGACAAGGTAATAGGTACGATGTACGAAAAAAGTTTGAGTAAACTGGACAAAAACTTAGTCTATGAGATTAAGACATTTTCTATAAAAAGCAACGGCCTAGTAACTAAACCACAAGTATATTATATCGCTCAGTCTTTTACAACAGAAATTGCTAAGATAAATAAGAATTTCAAAATTGTTTTACCTAAAATTACGAGCTTTTGCAACGACAATAATATAACCATTAATGGTAGCCCTTTTATAATCTACCACACTTACGACTTAAAATCAGGGCTGGCTAATATTTCTATTGCACTACCTATTCAAAGTGAAATTTTTCTTAGCGAAGGCAGTGACATTAATTCGGGTAAAATAAATACATATGAGGCAGTGCAAACAACATTGCTTGGAGACTATTCACATATAGGACAAGCTTATAGTAAGGCCACCGCTTTTTTAAACCAAAAGCAACTAAAGAAAGACCCAAAATATGCTTTTATTGCAGTATATAAAACCGGTAAATCCGAGGTTAGAAATCCATCTAAATGGAGCACGGAAATCTACATTCCTTTAATGCCAAAAGTAGTAGTCGAACCAGTTGCAGCGCCCGCACCAGTACTAGCAGCACCATCTGAAGAAATAATTACAAAACCGGTACCAGTAAAAACACCTGAGCCAGTGAAGATCATTAAAAAACTGGAACCTAAAAAAGTAGTGACTCCTAAACCTGTTGAGGAGGAATCCGAATTCTAATTATTTTTAAGGACTAATTAAACCAAATCGATAAATTCTATTCTAATATATATAAATACGCATTTTGCTAGAAGAAAAAGAATTTATACAACAGCTACTAAACCCGAAAACGCAAAATCAAGCGTTTCAAAAGCTCTTGTTGGACTATCAAAAGTCGCTCTACCATCATGTCCGTTCGATTGTGATTAGTCACGAAGATGCTGATGATGTCTTGCAAAATACTTTTATTAAGATTTTTCAAAATTTAAAAAATTTCAAAGGCGAAAGCAAGCTGTTCTCCTGGATGTATCGCATTGCAACTAATGAAGCTTTGACATTTTTAAATCAAAAAGCTAAAAAAGGGGGTATAACTTCAGAAGAAACACAACAAAAGGCAATCGATAATTTACAAGCCGATATTGATTATGACGGTAATGACATACAGCTAGCGTTGCAAAAAGCAATTGCAACCTTACCCGAAAAGCAGCAACTCGTTTTTAAAATGAAGTACTTTCAAGAATTGAAGTACGAAGAAATATCCGAAATATTGGGCACTTCAGTTGGTGCATTAAAGGCATCTTATCATCACGCAGTAAAAAAAATTGAAGCAATTGTAACACAGGATTAAACCTTTTATAAATAATAGAGTCTAAACAGTATCATGAAAGAATTTAAACTAGATAACATATCAAAAATAGAAACAGGATTTAAAGCTCCTGACGGCTATTTTGAAAATTTTGCGAAGCAATTGATGGAACAATTACCTAAAGAAGAACCCAAGGTAATTCCACTTTTTCAAAAACGCAAGGTATTGGCTTTGATTGCAGCAGCTGTAATAGCATTGCTCTTTATTGTGCCTATTTTTAATAGTCAGCCAACAATTACAAAGGAAATAGACAGCACAACTTTAGAAAACTATTTAAGTTATCAAACGAATATAAGTCAGTATGATTTGATTAATGGTTTGGATGAAGAAGATATCAACTCAATTAAGAAAAATGTAGCGATTGAGGAAAGCAGCAACTTAGAAAGTGAAACTATAGAAGATATCTTAGTAACTAATGGGAATCTCGAACACCTTTTAATTGAATAATAAAAACAAAAGACAACAGATCTAAAAATTATATATAAAATATCAAAAATTATGAATATCAAAAAAATATTTTCAATATTATGTTTACTTGCTTCCTGCAGCTTTTATGCGCAAGGAGAAAGTATGAAAGAAAAGAAAGAACAAATCAAGGCACTAAAGGTATCGTTTATAACCACTGAATTAGACCTAAGCACAAAAGAAGCTGAAAAATTTTGGCCAATTTACAACACATTTGACGATAAGCAATTTGAGATCAGACATCAAAAAATGAGAATGTACAAAAGTCGCATGAATGATGAGTCACTCAATAAAATGAGTGAAAGAGACGCAAGTATATTACTTTCCCAAATAGAAGATAGTGAAGAAGAACTTTTCAACCTTCGAAATAAATTCTCTAAAGATTTAAAAGAAGTAATCTCCGCAGTAAAAATTATTAAACTTAAAAAAGCCGAAGAGGACTTTAATAGAAAACTATTGCAGCAATATCGATCTAAAAAATAAAACAATAAAATCAGCCTAATTCCTTTTTATGAATTAGGCTTTTTTTTACTTAAAGCGAATTCTAACCATTTTATTCTTACCAGCTGCAATTGCGGTCTGCTTATTTAGAAATCGCATGGTATATAAAGAACTATCTTTTGATAGTTGTTCCCAAGTTGCTCCATTGTCATTAGAATAAAACACCCCCGATGCTCCCACGGTAACAAGTCCTTTACCTTTGCTTCCTGGAATATATTGAACACAGGAAGCATAACCAAATCCCTTATTTTCAGCCATTAATTGCCAAGTTTTACCGCCATCAACAGTACGTGCTTTATTTCCAAAATTTTGCCCCAAAACATCATAATTGCCTCCAGCAATAAAACCGTTCTTGCTGTCATAAAAAGCTCCTGTAAAAATACCAGTCATTGCTTTTCCTTGAATAATTGGACTAGTAAATACAGCCCACGATTTGCCTTTATCAGGAGAATAAAAAACTCTGGATTGTACTCCTCCTGAAAAAATCCAAGTATCGGATCCTTTGGTAACAATATTCGTATTGCTAGCTGCAAAAGCAGCTTCTCCCGCTGCTACCTTTGGTAAACTACTTGCAGGGATTTTAGTCCAACTCTTTCCTCCATCACGCGTAATGATAATAGATAATACACCATCGATAGGGTCACCTATTGCAATTCCTTCTTTGGTATTCCAAAAACTAAGACTATCATAAAACACCTTTTCATGCGCTTCTTGGTAAACAACTGATGGCTGTAGTGTTGTTTTATCTACCCTATATAGTAAAGCTGGATTACCGACATTAAGGACAAAAACGTTTTTTTTATTGTCGGCCATGCTTCTAAACTCTAGTTTCGCATCGCCTTTCTCGATTGTATGCTCTATTTTCTTTTTAGAAGCTAAATCAAAATAGCCAAAACGAGAATTAGTACCCGCGTACCAAATTTTATTGGCATCCACAACTATTGCTCTTATACTAATATTATCTTGAAATAAAGTATCAA